>JAEZEK010000148.1 GCA_023417735.1 Pseudomonadota bacterium
GGGAAGGGCTGTCATACACGACGAGGAGCCGGCACTTGCCTCGCCATTCCCAGAAGGCGATGCCTTCCGCCCGGTCGGAGCGGCGGCGCGCCGGGAGATCGAGGACGCGCTTCGGATTCGCAGCCGCCGGCAATCGGCGGCCGCCGGCGCCGTCCAGCACGTAGACCGCCTGGTCGCCGTCGAGCGCCATGGTCGGCCCGGCGAGAATGTGCAGCATATCGCCCCTGAACCGCAGGTCGCGAATGCCGAGGCCGTCGAGCGGCAGCGCGTGAAGACGGTACCGCCGCCGGCCCTCGATCCGCGCCGGCTTCAGATGCCCGCGTCTCGTTTCGACGAGGCGCATTTCGACGAGCATCGCCCGACCGGCCAGGACCGGACCACGCAGGCCGATGAGCACGCGGTCCCCTGCGACAGCGATGCCTTCGATGTCGAACCCGTTCTCCTTGCACGGAACGTTCATGAATGGCGCGAGAAGGGGGTCCGCTGCGAGCATCTTGCCGATCACGGTGCGGGCCTTCCGGCCGCGCATCGGCACGGCGGCCGGCCGAAGCCCCCGGTCCTTCTCGCAAGGGCCGGGCTGACCGGCCAGCCCGTAGACCCCGCCGCCGAGATGCCGTAGCGGCACGCGTCCGAGAAAGCTCCTGTTCGGCTGCCATGCGCTTTCCGGCAACGGCCGGCGGTGGCCGTCCGGCTGCTTATCCTTCTTGCGCCGCAGGCCATGCGAGCCGGTGACCCAGAGGTACCCGCCTTCGACGGCAAGGCCCTCGATGTCCATCTCGCCGTCCGCGCCGCCGGGCAGATGGAAGAAGTCGCCGAGCGCGACGTTGCGGTGCGACCCGAAGGCTCGGGCGCCGTCGTCATAGACGAGCCGCTCGACCGTAGCGGCTTCGTCGGCGGCGCAGAACAGGGTCCGCCCCACGATCGCGACCGCCGACAGGTCCCTGTGCAGCGGCTTTTCGACCAAAGGTAGATCGGTCGCGTTCTGAAAGGTCAGGGCGACGCTCTCGCCTGTTTCCGAATGCGCGCCGGTCCGCTCACCAGCAGATATGCGAACAGCCGGCGAGGGAAGGCTTCCGCCGTTCGGATCGGCAATGGCGCCGCCGGCCGACGCGGCCGCACGGGTCCCGACGGAGCGGAGGCGCCGATACTGAGCCGGGGAACTTGCCTTCTTCATCGACGTTCTCCCTGCGACGGTCGCTCACCGGACGCGGCCGGGCGCGGCATCCGCCGGCACAGAACGTCACGGTCACGCAAGGAAGAATGTCATGTCCGTCGGAACGATCCTTCTCATCATCCTGATCCTGCTCGTGATCGGCGCGATCCCCGCCTGGCCCTACAGCCGCGGCTGGGGATACGGGCCGTCGGGCATCGTCGGCGTGCTGCTGGTCATCCTCATCATCCTGTTGCTGATGGGACGGATCTGACCTCGCTCAGCGGCCGACATCCTCCACGGAGACGACGCGGAACGTCCTGACCTCGTCGTCGTGCTCGCGGATGGCGACGTAATCGCCCGGCCGGAAGGTGTGGGTCTGGAACCGGTAGCCGGTTTCGTCGTCATCGGCGTCCCCGAGAAGGTCGTAGTGGAACGCCCAGGAGCCGCCCGGCTTGCGCACGAGGTGCCCGTGCTCCTCCTCACCGCCCCAGAAGCGCTGGACGCGGCAGCGGTCACGGGCGTCCTTGAAGGCCGCCGGATCGATATGGCCATCGGCCGACAGCGGTGCGACGAACGCATAGCCGTGGTGGCGGCTGCCGTCGGGGAAGCCCGGATTGCGGGCGAGCTCGAGCCGTATGGCCTTAAGCGACATCGTGCCCGACCCTCAATGAGACATCAGAACCGGCAGGGTCATCTGCCGGAGGATGCTGTTCGTGACCCCGCCGAAAACGGTCTCGCGCAGCCGCGAGTGGCCGTAGCAGCCCATGACGAGAAGGTCCGCCCCGAGATCGGCCGAGCGCGAGAGCAGTTCGTCGGCGGGCGGAATCTCAGCCCCGCGGATCGTGGAAACCATGACCTCGATGCCGTGGCGGCTGAACGCAGCCGCGAGTGCGGCGGCCGATCCTGCGCCGGCATCGCCGACGGTCAGGAGATGCACGGTCGCGCCGTCATGGATGAGCGGGATCGCGTCGAAGGCGGCCCGCGCGGCCTCGCGCGCGCCGTTCCATGCGATCACCACGTTTCGCCCCACCTCCGCGAACCGTCCGGCCGTCGGCACGAGCAGCACGGGGCGGCCGGCGCCCAGCACGAGATCGGCCGGGCCGTAGCCCGTGGCGGCAGGGATCGCATCGTCCCACTGGCTCGCGACCACGAGGTCGGCGGTGCGGCAGGAGGCGATCACCGCCCGCATCGGCGGCTCGTCGCCGGGCGCCGTCGCACGCCAGTCGCTCTCGAGGCCGAGGAAGGCGGCGCGCGCCCGGAACCGCTGCGCGATGCCGTCGGCGGCCTTCTGGTAGGCTTCCTGCTGCGCGGTGATGAACTCCGCCGAGACCGGCACGGTGACGTCGGCGTAGACGACCACCGACGGGGTGCCGTGGATGCCCACGAGCCGGGCGTGGAACGCGCTGGCGAGCGGGCCCGCAACGTCGAGCAGCCGCTCCGACAATTCCTCCGTCGGGATGTGGACTGCAATGCTGCGGATTGCTGCCGAATCCATTCTCGTTCTCCTGTGTCCCGGGCCGGGCTGCCGCACGATCGGTGCGCGCAGAGATGACTCCCCGCATTGACGGAAATCAAGCCGGCAAGCGACCTGCCGCCCCGAAATCCGCGGCGGCATCGGCGGGCGCAGGAACGGCGCAGCCCCCGGCGAGCGCGCTTGACCTCCCCGCGCCCCGCCCCCTATATGCTGCGCACCGGCGGCGGAGTAGCTCAGCTGGTTAGAGCAGCGGAATC
>JAEZEK010000154.1 GCA_023417735.1 Pseudomonadota bacterium
GAGGACGGCGGCGCCTGGGTCTGGCCGGCGGGGGCGGGCGCGCCGGCGCCCTGGAGCTGCTCCAGGATTCCCGGGCCGCTCCCGGGTGCCTGCGGTGCCCCGCCGGACGGCGCGGCCGGGACCGGCAGAGTGCTCGCCGGCAGCCGGTCGAGGATGTCGGCCGGGCGCGAATCGAGCCGCGCCAGCATGGCGAGGCCGAGCGAGGTCGCGAAGAACACGGCCGCCAGGATGCCCGTCGAGCGCGTCAAGAGATTGCCCGCGCTCCGGCCGGACAGGAAGTTCCCCGATCCGCCGATGCCGAGCGCGCCGCCTTCCGAGCGCTGCAGCAGCACCAGGCCGATCATGGCGAGAACCACCATGAGATGAATTACGATGACGACAGTTTCCATGATCCTCTTCCTTGGCCGCGGCTTCTACACGAGGCCGGCGGCACATTGAAGGCGTCAGCGACCCCCTGCGGCACCGACGATCGCGAGGAAGTCCTTGGCCTTGAGGCTCGCGCCTCCGACGAGACCGCCGCCGACATGGGCGATTGCGAGGATCTCGGCCGCATTGGACGGCTTCATCGAGCCGCCATAGAGGATGCGGATCTCCTCGCCGGCCGACCCGAAGCGATCGCACAGATGCCGGTGGATATGGTGATGCATCTCGGCGATGTCATCCCCGGTGGGCGTGCG
Source organism: Pseudomonadota bacterium (assembly GCA_023417735.1). GTDB lineage: Bacteria > Pseudomonadota > Alphaproteobacteria > Rhizobiales > Afifellaceae > Propylenella. Next base: position 678 of record JAEZEK010000154.1, read on the forward strand.
CCCGGTGCCGATCGCCCAGACCGGCTCGTAGGCGATGACGATGCGCGCGGGATCGCCGTCCGGAATCGACCCGGAAAGCTGCGCCGTCACGACGTCCTCGGCCGCGCCGCGCAGGCGCTCCGCCTCCGTCTCCCCGACGCAGATGATCGCCAGCAGCCCGGCGCGATGCGCGGCCTCGGCCTTGGCCCTCACCGTCGCGTCGTCCTCATGATGGTCGGTGCGGCGCTCGGAATGGCCTACGATCACCGCGGACGCGCCGGCATCGGCCAGCATCTCGGCCGAGACGTCGCCGGTATGCGCCCCTGCGGCCGCGGCATGGCAGTCCTGGCCCCCGATCGCGACCCGCCGGCCTTCCAGCGCCGAGGCGAGCCGGGCGATTAGCGTCGCCGGCGGGCAGATCATCACGTCGGCGTTCCCGCCGGCGGCAGCGAGGCCCTCCGCGACTGCGTGCGCTTCCGCGATGTCCGCCGTTAGCCCGTTCATCTTCCAGTTGCCGGCGATCAGCTTCCGCATCGGTCCTGCGCTCTCTCGGAACGGGCGGCGACCAGCCTTGGCACGGGCACAAGGTGCCTCTAAGGTCCGTCCGCCGGGCCGGGCGTGCCCGGCCTTTTTCTGTCGGGACGAGGGTGTTCCATGCTCGATCGAATGCGTCAAGGAGCCAGCGGCTGGACCGCCAAGGTTCTGCTCGGCCTGCTGATCATCAGCTTTGCCGTGTGGGGCATTTCGGGCCAGTTCTTCGGCTACGGCACGGGCCAGCTGGCGCGCGTCGGCGACGCCGAGGTGACGACGCAGGAGTTCCAGCGCGCGCTCCGGCAGCGCATGGATGCGATCAGCCAGCGCACCGGTTCGCCGCTGACGATGGAGCAGGCGCGCCTTTTCGGCATCCCGCAGCAAGTGCTGAGCGAACTCATCACGCAGGCGGCGCTGCAGGATCAGGCGCGGGACTACAATCTCGGCATATCCGACGACGAGCTCGCCGAGGAGATCCAGCGCGACCCGACCTTCCACGGCATCGGCGGCCGGTTCGATCGGGCGCGCTTCCAGGCGCTCCTGCGCAATGCCGGCATCCGCGAGGACGACTACGTGATGGAGCTGCGCCACCAGGCGCTCCGCAACCAGATCCTGACCGCCATCAGTTCCGGCATCACGGCCCCCGAGCCGCTGGTGCAGGCCTTCTACCGCTACCAGAACGAGCAGCGCACCGTCGCCTATCTCGTAGTGGACGAGGATGCCGTTGAGGCGCCGTCGGAGCCGGACCAGGCGGCGCTCGAGGCGTACTTCACCGACAACCGGGCCGCGTTCCGCGCGCCCGAGTACCGCAGGATCGCGACGGTATCGCTCGACGCAAGCGTGATCGCCGACCCGGCGGCCGTTTCCGAAGCGGACGTCACCGAAGCCTACGAGCGGCGGCGCCAGGAGTTCACGCGCACGGAGCGCCGGCGGATCGAACAGGTCCGCTTCGAGTCGCGGGAGGCCGCGGAGCAGGCCCAACAGGCGATCGAGGGCGGCAAGGACCTCCTGGAGGTCGCGCAGGAGCGCGGCCTGTCGCCCACGGACATCGATCTCGGTCTCAAGGCGCGGCCGGAGATCGTCGACGCGAAGGTCGCCGAGGCGGCGTTCGCGGCCGAGCAGGGCACGGTCGTGCCGGTCCTCGACGGCTCGCTCGGGCCCGCGATCATCCGCGTCACGGCGATCGAGGCCGGGTCCGTCACGCCGCTTGCCGAGGTCTCCGACAGGCTGCGCGCCGACATCGCCCGGCGCGCCGCCAGCGCGCGTGTCCTCGATGTCTTCGACCAGATCGAGGACGAACGCGCCGGCGGCTCCACGCTCGAGGAAGCGGCGCACAAGCTGTCCCTCCCCTACGCCGTCATCGAGAGCGTCGATCGCCAGGGCCTTGCTCCCGACGGGACCGAGGTCGCCGACCTGCCGGGCGGGCGCGAGCTCCTTGCGGAAGCGTTCGAGACGGATGTCGGCGTCGAGGCCGATCCCGTTCACATGGGCGACGATTCCTACGTCTTCTTCGAGGTTCTCGACATCGTTCCCGAGCGCGCGCGCACCTTGGACGAGGCGCGCGACGACGTCCTGGCCGCCTGGCGGCGTGACCAGATCACGCAACGCGTCGAGGAACGCACCACGGCGCTGTTCGATCGCCTGAAGGCCGGCGAGGGCCTGGAGGCGCTCGCGCAGGAGATCGGCAAGAGCGTGCAGCGGGTCGAGAACCTCTCCCGCAGCGAGCCGAATGCGGAACTGAGCCGCAATGCGCTGGCCCAGGCCTTCGCCGGGCCGGAGGGGCACGTCGCGAATGCCGAGGCGGAAGACGGCGCGGCGCGCATCCTGCTCCAGGTGGAGACCGTTTCCGCGCCGGCCTTCTTCGCCGAGGCGGAGAGCGCGCAATCGCTGCAGAACAACCTGACGAACGCGCTGCAGAACGACCTCCTCCAGGCCTATGCCGGGCAGCTGATGCAGAGCCGGCCGGTGACGGTGAACAACGCGCTTTACGCGCAGCTCACCGGCGAGAACCGGAGCCAGTGAATGCACATCGAGCCAGCGTTCGAGGCCTTCGCGGAGCGCTACACAGCCGGTGCCCCGCAGCTCGTCTGGACGCGCCTCGTCGCCGACCTCGAGACGCCGGTTTCCGCCTTCCTGAGGATCGCCGCCGGGGAGCCGAACGCCTTCCTGCTCGAGTCGGTGGAGGGCGGCGCGACGCGCGGCCGCTATTCCATGCTCGGCCTCAATCCCGACCTCCTGTTCCGTGCCGAGGGTAACAGCGCCGAGATCGCGCGGCTCCCCGACCTCGGCCGGTTCGAACCGTGCCACGAGGAGACGCTCTCCGCGCTCCGCCGCCTGCTCGCCGAAAGCCGGATCGAGGTGCCGCCCGGATTGCCGCCGATGGCCGCGGGCGTGTTCGGCTATCTCGCCTATGACACCGTCCGGCTCATGGAGCGGCTTCCCGAGCCGAACCCCGGCGGCATCGGCGTACCGGATTCCATCTTCGTGCGGCCGCAGATCGTCGCGATCTTCGACGCGGTGAAGGACGAGCTGACGGTCGTGACCCCCGTCCGGCCGCAGCCGGGCCTCGCCGCGCGCGATGCCTACGACCGCGCGGTCAACCGGCTCTGCGACACCGTCGATGCGCTCGACCGGCCTCTCGACCGAAACCCGGAGAATGCGGAGATCTCGCTCGACGCCGAGATCGCCTCCAACACCACGCCCGAGGAATACGAGGCGATGGTGGCGAGGGCGAAGGACTACATCGCTGCCGGCGACATCTTCCAGGTCGTGCTCTCCCAGCGTTTCGAAGCGCCCTTCCCGCTCCCGGCGTTCTCGCTTTACCGCGCTCTCCGGCGCACCAACCCCGCGCCCTTCCTCTACTTCCTCGAGTTCGGGGACTTCGCCGTGGTCGGCTCGTCGCCGGAGATCCTGGTGCGGGTGCGCAAGGGCGAGGTCACCATCCGCCCGATCGCCGGCACCCGCCCCCGCGGGGGGACGCCGGACGAGGACCGCCGCCTCGGCGAGGAGCTTCTCGCCGATCCGAAGGAACGCGCCGAGCACCTGATGCTGCTCGATCTCGGGCGCAACGATGTCGGCCGCGTGGCGGTCCTCGGCAGCGTGAAGGTCACCGACCAGTTCTTCCTGGAGCACTACAGCCAGGTCATGCACATCGTCTCGAACGTGATCGGAGCGCTGCGCCCCGATCGCGACGCCGTCGATGCGCTCATCGCGGGCTTCCCCGCCGGCACCGTTTCCGGCGCGCCCAAGATCAGGGCGATGGAGATCATCGACGAACTGGAGAAGGAGAAGCGCGGCATCTATGCCGGCTGCGTCGGCTATTTCTCCTGCGACGGCGAGATGGACACCTGTATCGTGCTGCGCACGGCGGTGGTGAAGGAGGGCCGCATGTACGTGCAGGCCGGGGCCGGCATCGTCGCGGATTCGGATCCGGCCTCGGAACAGGCGGAATGCGTCGCAAAGGCGCGGGCGCTCTTCCGCGCCGGCGAGGAGGCGCGTCGGTTCGCGAGCCGCGCCGTCAGCGGCCAGTAGAGCCGAGCGTCTCCGTCAGAACTCGATTCCCTTCTGCGCCTTCACGCCGGACCGGAACGGGTGCTTCACCTGCTCCATCTCGGTGACGAGGTCGGCGGCCTCGATCAGTTCCTCTCGCGCGTTCCGCCCCGTCACGACGACGTGCTTCATCGGCGGGCGGGCCTGCAGGACGGCGAGCACCTCGTCGAGGGGTAGGTACTCGTAGCGGAGCACGATGTTGAGCTCGTCCAGCAGGACGAGGTCGTGCTCGGAATCCATGATGAGATCGCGCGCCTTGTCCCAGGCGGCACGAGCGGCCGCGATGTCGCGGGCGCGGTCCTGCGTCTCCCAGGTGAAGCCCTCGCCCATCGTGTTGATCGTCACCTGGTCGCCGAACCGATTCAGCGCCGCGCGCTCGCCGGTCTGCCAGCGCCCCTTCACGAACTGGACCACACCGACCTTCATGCCGTTCCCGAGCGCCCGGAAGACGAGGCCGAAGGCGGCCGTCGACTTCCCCTTGCCCTTGCCCGTGTGGACGATGAGGAGGCCCTTCTCGACCGTCTTGGTGGCGATGATCTTGTCGCGCGCCTCCTTCTTCCGCCGCATCTTCTCGGCGTGCCTGGCATTGATCTCTTCCTCGGTGAGGCCGTCGGTCTTCATCGCCCGCTCCCCGTCATTGCAGTCAGGTCCTCATAGGTGCTGTTCCGTCGCGGCGCCCAGAGGCCGCGGTCGACGGCCTCGCGGAACCGCGCCGCGATCTCGGCGAGCGCCGGCGGGTTGTTCTCCGCGATGAATCGGCGGACCGTGCCGTCGGCGAGATAGGCGTCGTAGAGCTGGTCGAAGTGGTGGTGGCGCACGGCGTTCGTCGTTGCGGCGAAGGCGAAGAGGTAATCGACGGTCGCCGCGATCTCGAACGCGCCCTTGTAGCCGTGGCGCATGACGCCGGCGATCCATTTCGGGTTGGCCGCGCGGCCGCGGACGACGCGCGCCACCTCCTCCTCGAGCGCGCGGATGACGGGCCGCTCGGGCCGGGAATGGTCGTTGTGGAACACGCGGGGTGCCGCGCCGGAGAGCGTCTCGACCGCAGCCGATAGCCCGCCCTCGAATTGGTAGTAGTCGTCGGAATCGAGGAGGTCGTGCTCCCGGTTGTCCTGGTTCTGGACGACGGCGTCGACGGCGGCGAGCCGCGTCTCCAGCAGGTCGCGGGCGCCCTCGCCCTCGGCGCCGCCGCCATAGGCATAGGCCGACCATTCCAGGAAGGCCGCCGCGAGATCCTTCCGCTCCGCCCAGATGCCCTCGTCGATGAGCGCCTGCAGGCCCGCGCCGTAGGCACCGGGCTTCGATCCGAAGACCCGGAAGGAAGCCGCCTTCCGCGCCGCTTCGCT
>JAEZEK010000161.1 GCA_023417735.1 Pseudomonadota bacterium
GGCGCCGACTGGCTCGGCGACCAGGACGCGATCGAATATCTGTGCCGCAACGCGCCGGAAGCGGTCTACGAGCTCGAGCATTGGGGCCTGCCGTTCTCGCGCCGCGAGGAGGACGGCAAGATCTATCAGCGTCCGTTCGGCGGCATGACCACGCATTTCGGCAAGGGCACGGCGCAACGCTCCTGCGCCGCCGCCGACCGCACCGGACATGCGATGCTGCATACGCTGTACTCGCAGTCGCTGCGCTATTCGGCAGAATTCTTCATCGAGTATTTCGCCATCGACCTGATCATGGACGAGGAAGGCCGTTGCGTCGGCGTGATCGCGCTCAAGCTCGATGACGGCACGATCCATCGCTTCCGCTCGAGCATGACCATCATGGCGACCGGCGGCTATGGCCGCGCCTATTTCTCCGCCACGTCCGCGCATACCTGTACCGGCGACGGCAATGCGATGGTGCTGCGCGCCGGCCTGCCGCTTCAGGACATGGAATTCGTGCAATTCCACCCGACCGGCATCTATGGCGCCGGCTGCCTGATCACCGAAGGCGCGCGCGGCGAAGGCGGCTATCTGGTCAATTCCGAAGGCGAACGCTTCATGGAGCGCTATGCGCCCTCGGCGAAGGACCTGGCATCACGCGACGTGGTGTCGCGCTCGATGACGATCGAAATCCGCGAGGGCCGCGGCGTCGGCAAGAACAAGGATCACATCTACCTGCATCTCGACCATCTGACCCCCGAGGTGCTGCATGAACGTCTCCCAGGCATCTCCGAAAGCGCTCGTATCTTTGCCGGCGTCGACCTCACCAAAGAGCCGATCCCGGTGCTGCCGACCGTGCATTACAACATGGGCGGCATCCCGACGAACTTCCACGGCGAGGTGCTGACCAAGGCGAACGGCGATCCGGACCAGGTCGTGCCCGGCCTGATGGCGCTCGGCGAGGCGGCCTGCGTTTCGGTGCATGGCGCGAACCGGCTCGGCTCCAACTCGCTCATCGACCTCGTCGTGTTCGGCCGCGCCGCCGGAAAACGCTGCGCGGCGACGCTCACCCCCGGCGAATCGCATCCCGAGCTGCCGGAGAGCGCGACCGACATGGCGCTGATGCGCCTCGACCGCGCCCGGCGCGCCAATGGCGGCACGCCGACGGCGGAGCTGCGCGGCCGCATGCAGCGCGTCATGCAGAACAACTGCGCCGTCTTCCGCACCGGCGAGGTGCTCGAGGAGGGGCACGGCCTCATCCACGAGGTCTGGCGCGGCTCCGACGACATTCGCGTGACGGACCGCTCGCTCATCTGGAACACCGACCTGATCGAGACGCTGGAATACCAGAACCTCATCATCCAGGCGGTGGTGACGATGGATTCCGCCGTGAACCGCACCGAGAGCCGCGGCGCCCATGCCCGCGAGGACTACCCGGACCGCGACGACGTGAACTGGATGAAGCACACGCTCGCCTTCTGCGACCTGGAAGCGCGGTCGGTCTCGATCGACTACCGCCCGGTCCACACCTACACGCTCACCAACGACGTGCAGTACGTCGAGCCCAAGAAGCGGGTGTACTAGAGAATGGTCCAGCTCACGCTCCCGAAGAATTCCACCATCTCCGAAGGCAAGGCCTGGCCGAAGCCGGCGGCGAGCAAGACCAGGGAATTCCGAATTTATCGCTGGGACCCGGACGACGGGCGCAATCCGCGCATCGACACCTTCCACGTCGATACCGAGGATTGCGGGCCGATGGTCCTCGACGCGCTGCTGTGGATCAAGAACAAGGTCGATCCGACGCTGACGCTCCGCCGCTCCTGCCGCGAAGGCATCTGCGGCTCGTGCGCGATGAACATCGACGGCATGAACACGCTGGCCTGCACCAAGGGCTACGACGAGGTGAAGGGGCCGGTGAAGGTCTACCCGCTGCCGCACATGCCGGTGGTGAAGGACCTCGTGCCGGACCTCACCCGGTTCTACGCGCAGCACGCCTTCATCCAACCCTGGCTGAAGACGGCCTCTCCCACCCCGCAGAAGGAATGGCGGCAGTCGCGCGAGGACCGGGCGAAGCTCGACGGCCTCTACGAATGCATCCTGTGCGCCTGCTGCACGACATCCTGCCCGAGCTACTGGTGGAACGGCGACCGTTATCTCGGCCCGGCCGCGCTGCTCCAGGCCTATCGCTGGCTGATCGACAGCCGCGACGAGGGGACCGGCGAACGGCTCGACGACCTCGAGGATCCGTTCCGGCTCTACCGCTGCCACACCATCATGAACTGCGCGCAGACCTGCCCGAAGGGGCTCAACCCGGCGAAGGCGATCGCCGAGATCAAGAAGATGATGGTCGAGCGCCAGGTCTAGTCCGGGACCTCGAGCCGGCCGGCACGCCGGGGCGGGAGGCAGGCTGCGCGGCGGATGCTTGCGCCTTCTCATGGGCAAATCGGACGCATTCGGCGACCAGCGGCGCGCACAGCTGATTTCGGCCGGAAATGGCGTCATTCGCCCCGGCATAGGCGATGCGCGCTACCGTGCGGTCCTCGAAGAGGACCTGCATCCGGCAGTCGCCCCCGCCACTCATGCTCATCGAAGCACCGATCATGGTGGGAAGGACGGGAAGGCTGACGCCGGTCGCCGACGGGGTCGCCTTCTCGTAGCTCCAGATCTCCACGTCGCCCTGCCTGTGCGCCTTGGTCGGAAACCCCGCGCACATCCGGATCTCGGTGTCGCTGAAGCCGACGAGCGCGGAGCGTGCCTCCTGGACCGGGCCGAAGCGGTTGGCGACGCAGGCGGCCGACATCAATGCGGTGGCGAGGAGCGCGAGCGGCGTTCCGACGCGCGCGAGAGATCGTGCTGTCATGGATGCCTCGTCTCCCGTTTTCCGCCGACCGGGCTCCGCCGACGCGTCGCTCGCCCGTTCAGGCCCGCCATGCGCGAAGCCCCGCGGCGAACCCCTGCGGGAATGGTAGGAAATCATCGCGGAGGCTCAACCCGGGCGCGACAACATTATGCTGCATCGCAGCGGTAGGCGCCGGTCCGGCCTGGTCTTTGTGCTTGAGGAACACGCTCTTCCGGCCCTAGCCTGGGCGCGGCTGCACCGAAGGAGGACGCGCGTGCTCGATCATGTGGGACTCGGCTTTTCAGATTACGGCGCGACGCTCGAATTCTACCAGCGCGCGCTTGCCCCGCTCGGCATCGCCGTCGTGATGCAGATCACGAAGGAGGAGACCGGCGGCGCCTTCGAGGGCGCGGGGCTCGGGCGCGACGGCAAGCCGTTCTTCTGGATTCATGGCGGCGCCAGGGTCTCGCCCGGCATCCACGTCGCCTTCGCGGCCGACAGCCGCGCTGCGGTCGATGCCTTCTACGAGGCCGCCATCGCGGCGGGCGGGACGGACAACGGCGCCCCCGGCATCCGCCCCCATTACCATCCGAACTATTACGGTGCCTTCGTCCTCGACCCGGACGGGCACAACATCGAGGCGGTCTGCCACAGGCCCGAAGGTTGAGACCGGCCGCTCAGCCGCCGGGCGGGAAGACCATGCAGGTGCCGCTGCCATGCGCGAAGAGGCGCCCGTCCTCGTCGCGAAGCCACGCCTCCGCGGTGGCGATGCGGCGCCCGCGATGGACGATGCGGCCCTCGCAATGGAGCGTGCCCGTGGCCGCGGTGATCGGCCTGGTCAGGTTTACCTTGAACTCGACCGTCGTGTAGCCCTCGCCGGCGGCGAGGGTGGAGTGGACGGCGCAGGACAGCGCCGAATCGAGCAGGGTCGCCGGCCAGCCGCCGTGAACCGTGGCGAGCAGATTGTAGAACATCTGGCTCGCGCAGCCGCGGAACAGGGCCCGCCCGTACTCGACCTCCGCGAGATGGAAATCGAGCACCTCTCCGATCGGCGGCTGGGGATGGTCGCCGGCAATGACCCGGCGCAGGAAGGTGAGGCCGTCTTCGTCCGTGACCGCCGGGGCGGCGAGGTTCTCGCCTTCCGTCATCTCAGTCCTTGACGGTGGTGATGTCCGGGGCGTCAACCGCCTTCATGCCGACGACGTGGTACCCGGAATCGACGTGGTGCACCTCGCCCGTGACCGAGCGGCCCATGTCGGACAGCAGATAGACCGCGGAATTGCCGACGTCCTCGATGGACACGGTGCGGCGGAGGGGCGCGTTGTACTCGTTCCACTTGAGGATGTAGCGGAAGTCGCCGATGCCGGAAGCAGCGAGCGTCTTGATCGGGCCGGCGGAGATCGCGTTCACCCGGATTCCGACCGGGCCGAGGTCGACGGCGAGGTAGCGCACGCTCGCCTCCAGCGCCGCCTTGGCGACCCCCATCACGTTGTAGTGGGGCATCACCTTCTCGGCGCCGTAATAGGGCAGCGTCAGGATCGATCCGCCGTTCGTCATCAGCTTTTCGGCGCGCTGCGCGATCGCCGTGAGCGAGTAGCACGAGATCTGCATGGTGCGGGCGAAGTTCGACTCGGTCGTATCGACGTAGCGGCCGTCGAGCTCGTCCTTGTCGGAGAAGGCGATGGCGTGGACGAGGAAGTCGAGCCCGCCCCATTCCTCCTGGAGGCGCGCGAACACTGCATCGATCGAGGCCGGGTCGGTGACGTCGCAATGGCCGGCGACGAGCGCGCCGAGTTCGGTCGCGAGCGGCTCGACGCGCTTCCTGAGTGCGTCGCCCTGATAGGTGAGCGCCAATTGCGCGCCAGCGTTGCGTGCGGCCTTGGCGATGCCCCAGGCGAGCGAACGGTTGTTCGCCACGCCCATGACGAGGCCCCGCTTGCCCCGCATCAATCCGCTCTCTTCGGCGCTCATGCCATCCTGCCCGCTGTGCCGACGGCAAGAAAGACAACCAACCGCCGCTTCGGCCCTAATGGCATGACGAGGCACGACCATCAAGCCGCCTCGACGAAGGCTCCCCCGCGCATTATTGACAGCGCATGCCGCAAATCGCCGATTCCGAAACCCTGCTCACCCGGCTCGCCGCGATCGTCGGTGAGCGTCACGTCATCACCGGCGAGGCGGACAAGGCACGCTACCTCAGCGAGTGGCGCGGCCTCTACCACGGGCGCACGCCCGCCGTGGTCCGGCCCGGATCGACCGCGGAGGTGGCGGCGGTCCTGCGGCTCGCATCGGAGACACGGACGCCGATCGTCCCGCAGGGCGGCAACACGGGCCTGGTCGGCGGACAGATCCCCGACGAGACGGGGCACGAACTCCTCGTGTCGCTCGAGCGGCTGGACCGCATCAGGGACATCGACCTCGAAGGCGCCACCATGACGGTCGAGGCCGGCGTCGTTCTCGAGCGCATCCAGGGCGCGGCCGAGGAGGCCGGCCTGTTCTTCCCGCTCGCGCTCGGCGCGCAGGGCTCCTGCCGGATCGGCGGAAACATCTCCACCAATGCCGGGGGTACGGGCGTCCTGTCCTACGGCAACACGCGGAGCCTCGTGCTGGGGCTGGAGGTCGCGCTTCCGAGCGGAGAGGTCTGGAACGGGCTCCGGGCGCTCCACAAGGACAATGCCGGCTACGACCTGAAGCAGCTCTTCATCGGCGCCGAAGGTACGCTCGGCATCGTCACCGGGGCGGTCCTGAAGCTCTTCGCCCGGCCGCGCGGGCGCGGCGTGGCGATCGTCGGCCTCGCCTCGCCGCGGCACGCACTGGCGCTGTTCCGGCTGGCCCGGGAGCGGGCGGGTTCGATGCTGACCGGCTTCGAGCTGATCGGCCGTGCGGGGATGGAATTCGCGATCCGCCACCTTCCCAATGCCCGCGACCCGCTCGCCGAGAGCCATCCCTGGTACGTGCTGGTCGAGGTGTCGTCCGGCCGGAGCGAGGCCGACGCCCAAGGCCTGCTGGAGGCCGTGCTGGCAGCGGGCTTCGAAGACGAGCTGCTCTCGGACGCAGCCATTGCCGCCTCCGGCGAGCAGATGGCGGCGTTCTGGCACCTGCGGCACGGCCTGAGCGAGGTGCAGAAGCACGAGGGCGCGTCGGTGAAGCACGACGTCTCGGTGGCCGTGCATCTCGTTCCGGACTTCGTCGAACGGGCGATCGCCGAAGTCACTGCCGCTGTCCCGGGCTGCCGCCCGATCCCCTTCGGCCACATGGGCGACGGCAACATCCACTTCAACATCAGCCAGCCGGTCGGCGGAGCCCCCTCGTCGTTCATGGCCCGCACCGCCGACCTCAACCGGATCGTGCATGGGATCATCGCCGAACTGCACGGCTCGATCGCAGCCGAGCACGGCATCGGCCGGTCGAAGCGGGATCTCCTGCGAGAGGTGCGCAGCCCCGTCGAACTCGATCTCATGCGGCGGGTGAAGGCGGCGATCGATCCGCTCGGGATCATGAACCCCGGGCGCGTGCTCTGAGCGGGCCGGCAACGGCGCACGGCGAAGCCGGCGAGACCGGGGAAGCGGCCGCCTCGGTGGAGGGCGCGAGCGTCATCCTTCTGCGGCGGGATTCCGTCCTCCTCGTCGAGCGCGGAAAGCCACCGGCGCTCGGGATCTGGAGCTTTCCGGGGGGACGCGTCGAGCCCGGCGAATCGCCGGAGGATGCCGCCCGCCGGGAGCTGCTGGAGGAGACGGGGCTTCGGGCGGGACCCCTGGTCCACCTCGGGCGCTTCCGGCCGCTGCCCGGTCAGTCGCCCTTCGTCCTCGCGGTCTATGCTGGGCGCGCGCCGGGGGCCGACGAGCCTCTCGCCGGAGACGATGCTGCCGCGGCGGCCTTCATCCGCTTCGAAGCGGTCGGCGAGCGGCGGCTGACGCCCGGAGCGATCGGATGGATCGCCAAGGCGATCGACGCCGTCGCATCGGAGGGGGTACACGGAGCAGGCAGCCGGAACGGCTCGGCCGGCGGGACGTTGAACTCCGCGACCTGTAGCCGTCCCGTTCGGGAAAGCACGGAAGTGGAGGAGGTTCCCATGGCAGTTGCGCACGGTACGCCGGGCACGGTGAATTCGCCCCATCCGCTCATCGCCAGCGACCGAGTGGAAGGCACGGCCGTGCTCCGCCCGAGCGGCGAGAAGATCGGCACGATCGAGCGCGTGATGATCCACAAGATCACGGGCAAGGTCGCCTATGCCGTCATGTCCTTCGGCGGGTTTCTCGGCCTCGGCGAGCGCTATTTCACGGTGCCCTGGTCGAAGCTCGACTACGACCCGGCGCTCGACGGCTACGTCATGACGCTTACCGAGGAGCAGCTCAAGGCTTCCCCGGAGGTCGATGCCGAGGGCGAGATATGGGATGATCGGCGCCGCGAGGAGGAGCTGCACAGATATTACGACGTGCCGCCCTACTGGTGAGGCCGCGGTCCGGAAGTGGCGGCGGGGCGACCGGTCGAACCGCAGACTGGGACACACGCAAGTGCGCTCTTGCCGCGTCGGTGCCGAGCCGCAATGGTGCGCTCCATGTCGAGAGCGCTGGCCTTGATCCTCGTCCTCGCGCTGGGCGCAACTGCCGCCAGCGCGCAGGCTCCCCGCTACAAACCCCCCGACGCGCCTGACCAGGCGCCGGGGGCGACGCCTCAGACGGAGCCGCCGCCGCCGGTCTACGATTCGCAGCTGCAGCGGCTCTCGGAGATCCTCGGCGCGCTCCATTTCCTCCGTGCCCTTTGCGGCGATGGCGATTCGGCGCAATGGCAGGAGGAGATGCAGGCGCTCCTCGACGCCGAGAAGCCGACGCCGATGCGGCGCGCGCAGCTGGTAGCCCGCTTCAACTACGGTTTCGAGACCTACAACGCCGTCTACCGGAGTTGCACGCCGTCCGCCCAGCGCGCGATCGCGCTCTACCTCACCGAGGGCGAGCGCCTGTCCGACGAGATCAGGCGCCGCTTCGGCCAATAGCGCCGTTAACGATTTCTTACCCTTCCTCGCGCGCCTGGCGGCCGGCGTGCTATGCGGATTCCTGCCGGACAGGGGGGAATCGTGCAGCATTCGATCGAAGCGGACGAGATGGACGACATCGCCGAGCAGAAGCGGGAAGCGCTTCGGCTCGTGTTCGAAACCTGGCGCGAAGCGTCGGGTGCCGGCGTCGAGCCCGAAGTGCTCGCCCATGTCTCGCTCTTCACCGCCCTCCGCAATCTCGTGGAGATCTATGGCGAGGATGCCACTGCCGCCTTCGCCGGCCGCCTCTCGGAACGCATCCTCGACGGCGAGTTCACCGCTCCAGTCCTCCTAAATTGAGAGACGCAGCCCGAGCTGGGCGAGGATGAGCACGGCGAAGCCGATCAGCACGTAGCCCGCCCATCGGCTCAGGCGGTTGAGCCAGTCCTCGGCGAGCCTGTGCCTGTGGGTGACGATCGTCCCCGCGACCAGCGTCCACCAGGCGGCGCAGCCGAGGGCCACGCCGAGGATGAGGGCGAGCGCGCCGATGAGGTCGCCTTCCTCCGGCGCGTAGTGTCCAAGGGACGAGAACAGCACGGCCGAACCGAGCAGGGCGCCCGGATTCGTGATCGTCAGCATGAACGCGCCGGCGAAGGCGCCGAAACCCTGCCGCTTGCTGACGGTCCCCGGGACGCGAAGCCGCCGCGCGCGGCGCGCCATGCGCCAGCCGATGAAGACCAGCACGGCGGACCCGATCAGCTGCAGCATGACCGAATGCTGCTGGATCTCGTCCGAGATCGCGGTCACGCCGAACGCGGCGATCGCGGCGAAGATGGTGTCGGCGAGCGCGCCGCCCGAGGCGGTCACGAGGGCTGCCGCGAAGCCGTGATGCAGTGCGCGCTCTGCGGTGAGGATCGCAACGCTGCCGACGGGGATCGAGACGGCCAGCCCGATCAGCGCGCCCAGCAGTACGTGGATCAGGGGAGACATCCGGCGACCGTGCAGGGTGACGTGTTGCTCATCCGCGCTTTCAGGATGCCGCCGCGATCGGTAACACTTTTCGGAAATGAAATGCACCAGCGTCCGCGGAGGTCACGCATGAAATCGGCACGACTGGTTCCCGCATTGGCCGTCGCCTCTCTCGCCCTCCAATGCATGCACGGTAGTGCAACGGCCGATCCGGGAGCCGAGCCGAATGCCGGCGCCGTCCGGTTCGCTCAGGCCGGAACGGGGCTTCCGTCGGCGCCCGCACCGGAGATCGCGCCGGGCGGAGTCGTGCCGCCGCCCGGCGAGCTTTCCCCGCAGGACCCGCCACCGGACGGGCTGCCGCCGGACGCCGGACCGCCGGAAGCGTCCCCGCCGGAGACCCGGCCCGGGCAGTCAGCACCCGACCTGGCGGAACCTGTCCCGGCCCCCGATGCAGCGCCCGCGACGCCGGACGCGCCGTCAGCTCCGGAGGACAGCGGCGAAGCGGGTCCCGAGGAAGGCGCCCCGGATGCCGCACCCGAGATGGCGCCGGGGGAGGCGGTGCCTGCGCCGGACTCGTCACCTGCGCCGGGCGATGGCCCGGAGCCGCAATCCTCGCCGGACGCCGGCGGAACCTCCATCGAAGCGCCGCCTCAGGTCGACCAGCGCATCATCGTGCAGCCGGCGCCTCCGCCGGTGCCCGGCGCCCCGGAGATCCTCAGGTCACCCGATCAGATGACGGAGGCTGCGCGCAGGACGTGGAGCGACCTGATGGCGGCGGCCCGGTCGGGCGACCTGGAAAGGCTGCGGCCGCTCATCGAGCGCCAGCCCGAGCCGCCGAGCTTCGCCTTCGACGCGGAGCTCGAGGATCCGATCGAGTATCTCCAGAGCCTGTCGGGAGATCCCGAGGGCCGGGAGATCCTGGCGATCCTCCTCGAGATCCTGGAGGCGGGCTTCGTCCGGGTCGAGGAAGGCTCCGCCGGGGACATGTTCGTCTGGCCGTATTTCGCCCATTACCCGCTCGATGCGCTGACGCCCGAGCAGATGGTCGAGATGTACACGATCCTCACCTCGGCCGATTACCAGGAGATGCGGTCCTACGGCGCCTACATCTTCTTCCGGGTGGGAATTTCGCCGGACGGCAGCTGGCGGTTCTTCGTCGCGGGCGACTGAGGCCTCACTCCGCCGGCGTGGGGGCGTCCCGCGCCGGCAGAAGGCCCTTCAGCGCCTCCGTGGAGGGCCGGGCGGAGATGATCGTGGTGTCGATGCCGAGGCGGCTGCGCGCGGCGATGGCGAGCCAGAATGCCCTCAGGCAGAGCGCCGCGGAGGTCCCGAGCGCGGCGCCCGCGATCCCGAACGGGATGATGAGCGCGACGTTCAGCGCGATGTTGACGACGATCGTCGCGACATAGGTCCACGCCGCCCAGGCGGCGTGGCCGGTGATGTTGAGCAGGTCCTCGGCCGGGCCGGCCGCGACCCGCACGATCAGGCCCACGCTGAGGATGAGGAGCGTCAGGTAGCCGGCGTCGTAGTCGCGGCCGAACATGCCGAGAAGGAGATGGCCGCCGGCGATGACGGCTGCGGCGACCACGACCGACAACGCGGTGGTCCAGAACGTGACCTCGTGCGTGATCCGCTTGAGGCGGTCGAAATTGCCGAGCGCGTGGTTTGCCGAGAAGAGCTGCGCCGTTCCGACCGACGCCGCATAGGGGATGAGCTGGATCACCTGGATGATGCGCGTCGCGGCGAAGTAGACGGCGAGCTCCTCCGGGCTGACGAAGAAGGAGAGCACGAGCACGTCCGCGAAGGCGAACAGCTGCGCCGTGCCGTACATGACCGAGAAGGGGATCGAGCCCCTGATCCATTCCGCGCGGCGATAGGTCCGGCCGCCCGCCTCGACCACCTTCGAGAGCCGGCGCGCGACACTCCACCATTGCGCCGCGAGCGAGATTGCGAGCGTCGCGGTGAGGCAGAGATAGGCCGTCGCCGCAGTCGCCTCGGCGCGGAGCGCGACCGCGGCCACCATCAGCACCAGCAGGAGCCCGTGCCGCATGATGTAGACGGGAACGAGCGCCGGCATCGTCCAGGAATAGGCACGCGCGACGCCTTCCAGGAAACCCTGCAGCGAGGCGAAGGGCAGGCCGACGAGCATGAACAGCATCGGCAGCACGTAGGCATGCTCGATATAGGGGTCGGCGACCGTGATGGCGGCCGCCCCGAGCAAGCCGAAGCCGATCGCGGCCACCAGCACGACCACCCAGCCGAGCCGCAGGAAGCCGCGCAGGTTCTCGAACTCGCCGCGTTCACGGAACTCGGGAATGAATCGGATCGGGGATTCGGCGAAGCCGAGGTTCGCGACCGTGCCGATCACCAGGAACCAAACCCAGGTGTAGGCGAACACGCCGTACTCGAACTGCCCCATCAGCCGCGCCAGCACGACCTGCGAGCCGTAGACGAGGACCGCATTGGCCATACGGATGAGGAAGGCGAGCGCGGTCGCCCGGCGGGCGAGCGCCGGCTCGTCCTCGGCGGTCATGGTGTGGCGGATCACGGCCAGGAGGCGCCGGCCGGTTTCCGCGTAGCCGCTGCTCTGATTCAATCGCCGCCCCGGCGCTCAAGCGTCGTTTCGATCAGGCAACTTAGCAGGACGGGCTTAAGGAGCTGTAAGCTAACCGGCTGCTTGGTTACCGGCCGGCGCGCAGGCTCGCCTGGAACCGCACCGGCAGGCCGGTGCCCCGGGCAACCAGTTCGCCTTCCCACATGACCCGCCGGCCCCGGACGATGGTTCCGACCGGCCAGCCCGTGACCGCCATGCCGTCGTAGGGCGTCCAGCCGCAGCGGGATGCGATCCAGTCGTTCCCGATCGTGACGCGCCGGTTGAGGTCGACGACGGTGAAATCGGCATCGCAGCCGACCGCGATGCGGCCCTTTCCGGCGATGCCGAAGAGGCGTGCGGGCCCGGCGCTCGTCATGTCGACGAAGCGCTCGACGGAGAGCCGGCCCCGCGCCACGTGCTCGAGCATGACGGGAACGAGCGTCTGCACCCCCGGCATCCCGGACGGCGATTGCGGATAGGGCTTCGCCTTCTCCTCGTGCGTGTGGGGCGCATGGTCGGAGCCGAGAATGTCCGCCGTGCCGTCGGCCACCCCCGCCCAGACGCCCTCGCGGTGACGTGCAGCCCGGACCGGCGGGTTCATCTGCAGGTAGGTCCCGAGGCGGCCGTAATCGTCGGCCGAAAGCGTCAGGTGATGCGGCGTCACCTCGACGGACGCGAAATCCTTGCAGGCCGCCAGGTACTGCATCTCCTCCGCGGTCGAGACGTGGAGCACGTGGATGAGGGCGCCCTCCTCGCGGGCGATCGCCGTCAGCCGCTTGGTGCAGGAAAGCGCAGCCTCCTCGTCGCGCCAGACGGGATGGCTGGACGGGTCGCCCGGGACGCGCTCGCCGAGGCGCTCCTGCAGCCTGAATTCGTCTTCGGAATGGAAGGCGGCGCGCCGCCGGGTCTGGCGCAGGATCGCGCGCACGCCCTCGTCCTCGGCCACGAGGAGCTTGCCGGTGGACGAGCCCATGAAGACCTTGATGCCGGCCGAGCCGGGCAGGCGCTCCAGCTCCGGAATGTCGTGCACCGTGTCGACCGTGCCGCCGACCCAGAAGGCATGGTCGCAATGCATGCGGCCGCGCGCACGGGCGAGCTTGTCGGCGAGCGTCTCCGCCGTGACGGTCAGCGGGTCCGTGTTCGGCATTTCGAAGACTGCGGTGACCCCGCCCATGACGGCGGCGAGCGATCCCGTCTCCAGATCCTCCTTGTGCTCCGCCCCCGGCTCGCGGAAATGCACCTGCGTGTCGATCACCCCGGGAAGGACGTGCAGTCCGGTGCAGTCCAACACCTCGCCGCCCGAGGCGGGGAGGTTGCCGATCGCGACGATCCGCCCCCCGGTGACGCCGACGTCGCGGCGGCCGACGCCGTCCTGGTTGACGACGGTGCCGCCGCGGAGAATGAGATCGAAGGAAGCCATCGTGCCGTCCAGGTCGAGTGTTTGCCGAGCCGCTCCGGTCCGCTAGCCTAGGACGACCCGCTTTGCCAGAAGAACCGGACCACCATGCCGACAGCCTGCCTCCACGATCGCGCGGTGCTCCCGATCGCCGGGCCGGACGCCGCCACGCTCCTTCAGAACGTGCTGACCCTCGACATGGGCGCTGTCGACCGCAACGGCATCGGCTATGGGGCGCTTCTCACGCCCCAGGGAAAGATCCTGGCCGACTTCCTCCTGCACAAGGCGGCGGACGGCTACGCCTTCGACCTGCGCGCGGACGAAGCGGAGATGCTGGCGAAGCGCCTGAAGCTCTATCGCCTGAGGGCTCGCGCCGAGATCGGCGAGCCGAGCGGCGAGCGCTCGGTCTTCGTGGCCTGGGGCGGCTCGGAAGGCGGCCGGCGCCGCGATCCGCGGCTGCCTCGACTCGGCGCGCGCTGGATCGCAGCTCCGGAAGACGAGATGACGGATGCCGAGCAGGATGCCTGGCACGTCCACAGGATTGGGCTGACGGTGCCGGAAGGCGGGCTCGACTTCGCCTTCGGCGACGCCTTTCCGCACGATGCGGCGATGGATTCGCTGCTGGGGGTCGCCTTCGACAAGGGCTGCTATGTCGGCCAG
>JAEZEK010000168.1 GCA_023417735.1 Pseudomonadota bacterium
GCCTTGACCGGCGGCGCCTCGTGCGCCCGCAGCTCCCGCGCATAGCGGACGAGCGCCGCGAAGCGGTAGATGCCGTGGACGAACTTGCCGTAGGGCATGGTGACGAAGAAGCCGAACACGAAACCGAGATGGACTGCGAGCAGGATGCCCATCGCGGGGGTGGCGCGCAGGAAGAGGAGCAGCAGCCCCGTCACGCCGGTCAGGAAGAGCATGGCGAGGAACGCGACGTCCATGCCGAGCCGCGAATGGTCGAGCAGCGCCGGGTCGCGGCGCTGCTTCGCCATGTAGAGCCCGATCGGCCCGATGACGAGACCGATGCCGCCGAGCGTGCCGAGGACGACGGGCAGGTCGTACCACGGATAGGGCGCCTCGCGGCCGAGGATGTAGTGGTAGAGCGTGGCAACGCTTGTCGAAGCGAAGCAGAGCAGGAAACCGTAGAAGGTCGCGTGGTGCGCATGCCTGCGCCCATCCTTCTTCGGCCGCTCGTCCTCGTTCATGCAGCCCATGCCGCCGCCGTCGAGATAGCGCAGCGACATGGCGTCCTTCATCGCCTGCCAGATCGAGCCGCCGTCGGAGAGCGGCTTGCTCGGCTCGCCGATGTCGCGCCAGAAGTTGCGGAAGCCCATCACGAGCGCGACGACGGCATAGAGGAAGGCGGCTCCGAAGATCGCGACCATCGCGTTGTGCGGCATCAGCCGGTAGAACGCGCCCGGCCCGGTATGGGTGGCGAAGAGCACCGACGGGTCGTTGAAGGCGATGAAGCCGATGATGAAGACGGCGACGCTCAGCGCCGCCACGATGCTGATCATCAGGCCTTTGCGCTCGAACATGCCGGCGAAGGCGCGCGGCCAGGCATAGGCCTGGTAAGTCTCGCCGCGCAGCTTCGCCAGCGTGCGCGGCACGTCGACGTTGAATTCGTGCGGCGGCGAGAACTGGCAGTCGTAGTAGCAGGCGCCGCAGGCATGGCAGAGATTGGCGAGGTAGTTCAGGTCGCCGGGCGTGAAGGCGCGGCGCATCTCCATCGCCGGGAAGACGGCGCAAAGCCCTTCGCAATAGCGGCAGGCATTGCAGATCGTCATGATGCGATCCGCTTCCGCGGTGGTGTCAGTTGCGGGCATTTGCAGCTGCCTCTCGTCCTGCGATCCGTCCGAAGACGCTTCCGATGGTCATCCCGATACCTGCGAGATAGCCCTTCCCGAGCACGTTGCCGGCCATGATCTCGCCCGCGGCGAACATGTTCGCCGACGACCTGCCGTCGTCCATGACGATGCGGGCCTCCTTGTTCACGCGCGTGCCGAGATAGGTGAAGGTGATGCCGGGGCGCACCGGGTAGGCGTAGAAGGGCGGCACGTCGATCGTGCGCGCCCAGTGGCTCTTGGGCGGCATCAGCCCCTCCGTGCGGCAATCGTCGAGCACGGTGGAATCGAACGTGCCCGGCTTCACCGCGGCATTGAACTCCGACACCGTCTTCTCGAGCTTCTGCGGGTCGAGGTTCAGCTGCGCCGCGAGCCCCGCGAGCGTGTCCGCCTTCAGCGGCGGATAGACGGAGGGCATGAAGGCGCTGACCGACTTGTGGTCGATGATGATGTGCGCGATCTGGTCCGGCTGCCCGGCCACCAGGCGGCCCCAGATGGCGTAGCGCTTCGGCCAGAAATCCTCGCCCTCGTCGTAGAAGCGCTCGGCGTGGCGGTTGACGACGATGCCGAACACCACGCAGTCGAGCCGCGTCACGATCCCGCCGTCGTATTTCGGCGAGCGCGCATCGATCGCCACGGCGTGGCACTGCGTCGGGTCGCCGACCGGCTGGACGCCGCGGTCGAGCAGCATCTTCAGGACGCTGCCGCGATTGTAGCGGGTGCCGCGGATGAGGAAGTTGTCGGCCGGCGGGCCCCAGTATTCCTTCAGCCATTCGATGTTCGATTCGAAGCCGCCGCTCGCCGCCACGAGCGCTCCGGCCCGCACGACGTGGTCGCGCTCCCCGCTGCGCACCGTCGCCGAGAGGAACATGCCGTCCCGTATGTCGATGTTGACGACCGGGGCGTCGTAGAAGATCGCGATGCCGAGATCCTCGGCGGTCCGGTAGAGCGCGTTCAGCATGGAGCGGCCGCCGCCCAGGAAGAAGGCGTTGGTGCGGCCGAGGCTGAGCGTGCCGCCGAGCGACGGCTGGAACCTGACGCCTTGCGCGAAGAGGAAGTCCCAGAGCTCCTTCGATTGGCTGATCGTGTAGCGGGCGAGCTCCTCGTCGGTCTGGCCGCCGGTCACGCGCAGCAGGTCGTCCCAGAACTCGTCCTCGTGATAGGGGCCGGTCAGCACCTCGTTCGGCTCGTCGTGGGCAACGCGCATGTTGCGGGTGTGGCGGGTGTTGCCGCCCCGGTAGAATTTCGGCGCCGCCTCGACCACCGCGACCGTGCGCCCCGCGCGGCGGGCATTGATCGCGGCGCAGAGCGCCGCGTTTCCGCCGCCGATCACCAGCACGTCGTACCGGCCGGCAATCTCGGGCGATGCCTGTTGCAGTGCTGCCGTGCCGTCCGCCGCCATGCTTGATCCCTTGTTCGTATACGCGCGTATGCAACAGCGTGGCCACGCTGTCCAGCCCAGCCCGCCGAGGCCGTCCCGGCGTCGTGGGTCGGCTTGGAACGCCGCCACGACCTGAGCCGGCCGACCACGATCCCCGACCTGCCACACCCGGACGGCGTTCGGGAATGCAGATGTATACGGAAGGTGCCACAGCGCGTCCCTCCATGTATATTCCGTCCCAGGGTTGCATGCGCCGCCGGGATCGGGAGCCGCGCGCCGGCTTGGACTCGGGCGGCGCTTCCCGCTACATGGAAATCGATTCCGTCCCCTCGACGCCGGCGCCGGGAGCGGTTCAGATCGGGATCGGGCCGAGATGGCAGACAAGAGCGCTGGGATGCAAGCCTCTCCCGCCGGAGCGGGCGGCCAGTCCAAGACATCGCGCGCCAACTGGGTGTTCGAGTCGCTGCGCAACGGGATCCAGGAAGGCCGCTACGCCCGCGGCGAGCGCATCCGCGAGGAGGAGGTCGCGCGCGCCCTCGGCGTGAGCCGCACGCCCGTGCGTGAGGCGCTGTCCCGCCTGCAGGCGCGTGGCCTGCTCGAAATGGCGCCGGGCGGCCTCGTCGTGGCGACGCTGACGCGGCCGCAGACGATCGAGCTCTACGCCATGCGCGAGATTCTCGAAGGCTCCGCCGCGCGGTTCGCGGCGCAGCACGCCTCGCCGAGCGAGATCGCCAACCTGCATCGGCTGGCACAGGCCTTCGCGCGCTCGGCGGGCGACCCGGACAAGCTCGCCCGCTACAACCGCGAGTTCCACGGCGCGATCTACGAGGCGGCGCACAATCGCTATCTCATGCGCACGCTCGACGAGATTCACGATGCGATGGCGCTCTTGCCGAGCACGACCTTCACGGTGGCGGGGCGCACCGAGAAGGCGGTCGAAGAGCATGGCCGCATTCTCGCGGCGATCGAGGCGCGGAACCCGGACGAGGCCGAACGCGAGGCGCGGCAGCACATCGAGAAGGCGCAGGACGCCCGCCTCTCGATGATGTTCGATTACGCCTGAGCGGATGCCCGCAGGCAGGCCTGCCGCGTCAGCGGTTGGCCTCCGCCACCTTGCGCAGCTCCGAGACGCGCCGGCCCGCCTCCGCCATCAGGAAGCCGATGTCGGTCTGGGTGGTGATGAAGCGGATGCCCTGGCCGATCAGCTGCGCCTGGCGGCCGAGGTCCCTGTCGCCGCCGAGGCCGGCCCACTTGCCGTGTTTCTTGCAGGCCCGGATCATGCGGTCGATGGCGTCCATGATGATCCGGTCGCCGAACGCGCCCGGCCTGCCGAGATTGGTGAGCAGGTCGTTGCAGCCGATATGGACGACGTCGACGCCCTCGACGGCGGCGATCGCCTCGACGTTCTCCAGCCCCTCGGCGGTCTCGATCATGCAGATGACGAGGGTGGTGTCGTTGAGGATGCGGCTGCTCTCCGCCACGGGCATGGGCTTGAAGTCGAAAATGGAATAGGCGCCCGAGACGGAGCGCCGTCCGAGCGGCGGGAACTTGCAGATCTCGACCGCGCGCCGCGCCTCCGCCGCGTTGTTCACGTCCGGATAGACGATGCCCATGACGCCGTTGTCGAGGAAGCGGGGCACGTCCGCGTCCTCCAGGTGGCGGGCACGCACGATCGGGGCGACGCCGCAGCCGATCGCCGCCTGCGCGATGTGCCCGATCGTCTCCGGCGAATAGAGCGCGTGCTGGCCGTCGACGAAGATGAAGTCGTGCCCGGTCGCCCTCGCGATGCGGGCGATCTCGGCCGACCGGCCGAGGCGCACGACCATGCCGAGGGCGACGTCGTCGGCCGCCATCCGGTCCTTCAGGGGATTGCGGATACGCGTTTCGTTGCTGGCGTTCACCGGTCTTTCCTCGTTCAGGCGTCGAGCGGTCTTGCTCGCGTCGCAAGCGGGGGGACACCGCGGGTGCGGGCATCCTCCTGGAGCGGCTCCAGATCCTTCGTCTGATAGGGAATGCCGGTCGCGAGCCGGCGCTGCTCCTGGCGCGCTTCCGGCTCGCCCGGCATCAGGATCTCGTCGAACCCTTCGGCGAGCGGCACCGCCTTCACGCGCTCGACGAGGACGTCCATGCGCTGCCGGTACTCCTCCGCGCTCATGAAGAGGTCGGGCTTGATGGCCAGGAAGAAGTGCCCGACGTTCTGCGCCCGCGTGTAGTCCTTGTACTGGTCGGCGACGTCGCCGGCGAAGCCCGCGCCGGAGATGACGCCGCCGAGGATGTCCATCAGCATCGAGAGCCCGGATCCCTTCGGCCCGCCCATCGGCAGGACCACGCCGGCGAGCGCCTTCACCGGGTCGGTCGTCGGCTTGCCGTCGGGGTCGAGCGCATAGT
>JAEZEK010000172.1 GCA_023417735.1 Pseudomonadota bacterium
ATGCTCCAGAGCCTGCAGGCGGGCGTGCGCGGGCCGAGCTGCACCGAGGCGACCTGGCGCTTCCTCGGCCTCTCCTTCGCGGGCTGGAACGTGCTCGTCTCCGCCGCGCTCGCCTCGGGCGCGCTCCTCGCGATCCGCGGCCTCTACGGCTCGAGCTCGACGTCCCAGTAGAGGTAGTCGAACCAGCTCTCGTGGAGATAGTTGGGCGGAAACAGCCGGCCGTTGTTGTGCAGGTCGTGGACGCTCGGCTCGAAGGGCATCTGCATCGGGAACAGCCCGGCGTCCCGGCACGATTTGTTGCCCTTCCTGAGGTTGCAGGGCGAGCAGGCGGTGATGACGTTGCCCCAGGTCGTCTGGCCGCCGCGCGAGCGCGGCACGAGGTGGTCGAAGGTGAGGTCGTCGGGCGAGCCGCAATACTGGCACTGGAAGCGGTCGCGCAGGAAGACGTTGAAGCGGGTGAAGGCGGGGTTGCGGCTCGGCTTGATGTAGTGGCGGAGCGAGACGACGCTCGGCAGGCGCATCTCGAAGCGCGGACTTCGCACCAGGAAGTCGTATTCGGAGACGATGTTCACGCGGTCGAGGAACACGGCCTTGATCGCGTCCTGCCAGGACCAGAGCGAGAGCGGGTAATAGCTGAGAGGCCGGTAGTCGGCGTTCAGCACCAGAGCCGGATGCGCATCGGGCGATACGTGTATCGTCATGCCGCGTGTCGTTTCACCGAAGCCTGATTCCACCTCGATCGACGCCCATAGTCTATAGCGCCTGTGTCATCCTTGTGAAGCAGGGGGTTGCGGGGGGCGGTTCCGTCACCGGCCACCTCGGCTGCATGTGCATGGGCAAGAGCCGCCCTGGCGGGCGGCGCGGGTCGTCCCCGCGCGCCGGCTGTCGTCTCACGGTGTGATGATTGTCCGGCGGATCGGCGCCGGAAGAGCCACCCGCATTGCGGGATCCGAACTGAAGCCCCACGGATAGCTTCGCAGCAGCCGAATGCAGGGCGAAAAGGCGCCTGCAGATCAGCCCTGCTTGCACCGCGCAGCTTCGTTCGCCCGGGCCGGACCGATGGCCGCCGGAGCGGGATCCGGTAAGGTCGTCGCTCCGGAGCGCATCCGCAGGCGGCGCTCCAGACCCGTTGCGCCCCCGTAGGGCGGCCGGCTCAGGCCGACGGAGGCGTGGCGCGCTTGAGAGCCTCCCAGGCCTTCTGGTTGGCGTGGTCGAAGGCCTTGCGCGACTCTGCGAGGGCCGCACTCATCGCCGCCCAGGATTCGGCGCCGGCCTGCTTCAGCGTCCGGAACCGGGCCTCCGCCTCCGCCGCGTCCGCCTTCATCTGCTTGACGGCCGCATCCACGTCGGCGCGCTTCGCAGCCGCGATCTTGGCGGCTTCGCCGCTGAACGTCTCGGCTGCTTCGCGCCAGGCCTTCACCTGCGCTGCGGCGATCTCCTGGAACGTCGCCTGCTGCTGTCCGATCTGCTTCCCGACCGTCTCGAAATAGGCCTTCAGCCGTGCTTCGAAGTCGCGCCACTGCGATTCCAGCTGCGCCTTGCCGGCCAGCAGCGCCGATCCGCCCGCTTCGGCCAGCGCCTTGGCCTGCGCCTGGAACGCATCGCGCTGCTTCGTCAGTTCGGCGACCGCCTCTTCGGTCATTGCCTGGGACTCGGCCTTGACCTCCGCCGCCTTGCCTTCGAGCGCGGCGAGCGTGGCGTCCATCTCGTCGATCCGCTCCTTCGTCCAGTTCAGATAGTCGTGCATGCTGCTTTGCTCCGGCATGACAGCCTCCGCTCGCGTGGACTGTGAATGGTCCGCAAGGCGGCGGGCGCCGTGTCGGATCCCGTGCGCCCGGGGGCCGGACCTTGCCGGCCGGCCCGCCGGATCTCGTCGGCTGCGTCAGGCCGCGAGCGCTTCCTTCGCAAGCGCCCACGCCTCCTTCAGCTTTGCGGAACGGGCCTCGTAGTCGGCCCGGATGGCGGCGATGCTCCGACTGATCTTCTCCTTGGCATCCGCGTGCGCCTCGACGAGCTGTTTTTCGAGCGCGGCCACCTTGGCGTCCACCTCCGCCTTCAAGGCTTCCAGTCTGGCCTCGAGTCTCTGTTCGGCCGCTTCGAGATCGCTCTCCGCCTGGTCCAGCTTCGCCTTGATCGCGGCTCTCGCCTCCTCGCGCGCCTCGGAGTATTCGGCTCTCAGCTGTTCGACATCCGCCCTCAGTGCGGTCACCTCCTTGGCGACTTGCTCGTCCTCGAAGTCCGCGCGCCAGGTACGCAGCACGGTGCCGCCCAGAGCTTCCATCCGCGCATCCAGCGGCGTCGTCCAGTTCTCCACGAGCTCGGCGACGATCGCGGTCTTGCCTGCGCCGAGCTCCTCGGAGACCTGCACCACGAAGTCCTCGCCGATCCGAGGCTCCTCACGGACCTCGAGGGCGCCGCCGATTTACGGACCGGAACGGATGCCAGAATGCCGCTCGAGCGGGACACCACCTTGACATGGATCAACCCCCGGTCAGCTTTCGCGCCGGGCCCGCGCCCCACCCCCGCCGACAGCGCACCGG
>JAEZEK010000270.1 GCA_023417735.1 Pseudomonadota bacterium
GCATTCCCTTGCCGCCGCCGCCGGCGGAGGCCTTGATCATCACCGGGTAGCCGATCTCGCCGGCGATCCGGAGCGCCTCCTCGGCGTCGGCGATGACGCCGAGATGGCCGGGCACGGTGCTCACGCCCGCCCGGTCCGCGAAGCGCTTAGACTCGATCTTGTCCCCCATCGCCTCGATGGCTGCGGCGGGCGGGCCGATGAACACGATGCCGGCCGCATCGAGAGCGCGCGCGAAGGCGGCGTTCTCGGAGAGGAAGCCGTAGCCCGGATGGACGGCTTCGGCGCCGGTCGCCCGGCAGGCCTCCACGATGCGCTCGATCGAGAGATAGCTCTGCGCCGCCGGCGCAGGCCCGATCGCCACCGCCTCGTCCGCCATCTCGACGTGCAGGGCGTTGCGGTCGGCATCGGAATGGACCGCGACGGTGCGGATGCCGAGACGCCGCGCCGTCTTCATCACGCGGCAGGCGATCTCGCCCCGGTTCGCGATGAGTATCGTCTTGAACATCGGCACGCTCCCTCCGGCGAAGCTGTAGGGGCAGCCGGAAGGCTCGGCAACAAGACGAAAGGCGCGGACCCCGATCCTCCCGCTAGGGCACCTGCTCGCGGCCCGCTTCGGAGCCGAGCGACGCGAGCGCCGTCTCCTCGCACCTGATGCGCATCCAGAGCACGGCCGCGTTCGCGATCGAAAAGGCGATCGCATAGCCGAGCAGGCCGAACACCAGCGGCCCGCAGGCGATCTCGGCCGCCACGACCGCGTAGTTCGGGTGGCGGAGGATCCGATACGGCCCCGTGCGAACGAGCGCCTCTCCGGGAACGACGATCACCCGCGTGGTCCAACGGCGACCGAGCGTGACGAGCACCCAGAGGCGGAGCACCTGCAGCGCCGCGAGCGCAGCCAGGAAGCCCGGCAGGACCGGGCGATCCCAGGCGAGCAGCCACAGGCCGGCGAGCCAGCCGGCATGCAGCCCGACGATCAGCGGGTAGTGACCGGCGCAATGCTCCTGCCCGCCCGCAGCCACCAGGCGGCGCGTGTTCGCCCGCGCATGGACGAGTTCGCCGAGCCGCTGTGCGGTCAGCAAGGCGAGGATCGCGAACGTCAGCCAGTCAGCCTGCATCGGTGCGGAACGTGAGGAAGCTCGCCGTGAAGCCCGGCCCGAGCGCCGCAAGGAGCCCTCGCCCGCCGATACCGTCCGCGAGCGCCCGCTCGAGCACGAAGAGGACGGTGGGCGCAGACATGTTGCCGTACCCCCGCAGCACCTCGCGCTCATGCCGAAGCGACCCGGCACCGAGCTCGAAGGCGCCCTCCAGCGCCTCGACCACCTTCGCGCCGCCCGGGTGGAAGACATGGCGGTCGATGTCGGCGAGGGTCATCCCGCCGCCAGCCAGGAATGCCTCGGCGGCCGGCCGCAGCTTCTCGGTGACGAGGTCGGGGATCGACTTCGAGAATATCGCGCTGAAGCCGATCGGGTCGACGTTCCAGCCCATGACGTCGAGCGTGCCCGGCCAGAGATGCTCGCCGGACCGCTCCAGAATGCAGCGGGCCGAACCCTCACCTGCCCGCAGCACGGCCGCCGCGGCGCCGTCGCCGAAGAGCGCAGTCGCGACGATGTTCGACTTGGAGATTTCGTCGGCCCGGAAGGCGAGCGTGCAGAGCTCGACCGCGACGAGGAGCACGTTCGACCCGGGATCGGCGGCGGCGAGCCGCATCGCCAGCGACAGCCCGCTCGCGCCGCCGGCGCAGCCGAGACCGAACACCGGCACGCGGCGGAGATCCGGGCGCAGGCCGAGGCTCCGGTGCGCGCGTGCCTCCAGCGACGGGGTAGCGATCCCGGTCGAGCTGACCGTCACGACGGTATCGACCGCCTCCGGCCGCAGGTCCGCGCTGCCGAGGGCTTCCGCCGCCGCATTCCGAAAGAGCTCCGTACCGACATCGAGATAGGATGCCGTCCGGCTCGCCCAATCCTGCGGCTTCCGAAACCAGCCTAGGTCGCGCGCAGAATGCCGGCGCTCTATCCCCGCATTCCGGAAGACCGATGCGAGCTGGCCGAACTGGGGAAGATCGGCTCGAAGCGGGCACGCGCCTCGGCCAGCACCTCTTCCTGGTCGAGAACGTATGGCGGCACGGCCGTCCCCAGCCCGAGAAGACAGACCGGCGCCCCGTCGCGCGATCCGGCTCGCGAGGACTCCTCCCGCCCGTGCGCTGGCCCGCGCCGAGCGGGATCGTGGCGGATCCGGCGGTCCGGGGCAGCACCTGGCGTGTCGTCGAGCATTACATCGTCAAGCTGTGCGGCGGCCCTTCGTTCCCGCGACGATTTCGCGTAACTCGTCGGCCGCGGGCCGCGCACGAGGCCGCGAGGGCAGCCGGGATGAAGCTGAAGCATTACGTGAGGGCCGTGCGGTGGCGCGTGGAGGCTGCGCTCGTTTCAGAAAGGGCCGCGGACGAGGCCCTGGAGCGCGTGACGCGCGAGAAGGCGCTGGTCTTCTGCGTCACTGCGGGCCGCTCCGGCTCCGATACGCTGGCGAGGCTGCTGGCGCGGATCCCGGCGGTGGATGCGCGGCACGAGCCGCGGCCGGATTTCGTCCTGGCCATGCGGCCCGCCCGGAAGCGGCCGGAGCTCGCGACGGTCTTCCTGCGCAAGCTGAAGATCCCCGCGATCGCCGCCTCGCCGAAGCCGGTCTATGCGGAGACCAGCCACCTCTTCGGAAAAGGGTTCCTGGAGCCGCTGCTGGAGCTCGGGCTGCGGCCCGGGCTGATCATGCTGAGGCGCGATCCGCGGCAGATCGCCCTCTCCTACCTGCGCCTGGAAACGGTTCCCGCAAGAACGTCGAAGGGGCGGCGCTACCTGCTCGACCCCGACGATCGCGTGTTCCTCGGCCTCGACCGCTGGCGGAACCTCACCGATTACCAGCTGCTCTACTGGTACGCGCTGGAGACGGAGGAACGGCAGAAGGCCCATGCCGCCCGCGCCGCGGCGGCAGGCTGCCGGACGGTCTTCATGGACGTCGAAGAGCTGAATGCCGCCAATGCGCTGCCGCGGCTTGCCGAGGCGCTCGGGATCGCGCTCGAGCCCGGGGCCGGCGCGGAGGCGGATGCGGGCGGATCGGGCCGGCACAACCGCAAGGCGGCAAAGGCGCACCGGCCGCTTCCGGAGCCCGATCAGCTCGCGGAGCTCGAGGAGGCGGTCTCGAAACGGCTCATCAGGAAAGGCTGATGGCGACCCTGCGCGTCACTCGAAGCCTTGCCTCTTCTCGCGCAGGATCAGCCAGAGGTTCCGGACGTAGATGACGAGGCCGAGCCCCTGCCCCGCGATGAAGACCGGGTCCTGACGCTGGATCGCGTAGACCAGGAGCAGAAACCCGCCGCCGAGCGAAAAGAACCAGAACGCCACCGGCACGATGGAGCGCCCTGCCCGTTCGCTCGCGATCCACTGCACGATGAAGCGCATCATGAAGAGGGTCTGCGCGACGAAGCCGAGCAGGATCCAGAAGTTGAACTGCTCGACGAAGACCTGATGCAGCCAGCGCGCCAAATCAGTCATCGAGGGGCACCTCCGTCTGAACGGGCCGGACCCTGCGCCGCTTCATGAGCCACCAGACGCCGAAGAGGTCGGCGATCCCGACCCAGAGGCGGTCGAAGATGCCGTAATTGGACTTGCCGTGGCGGCGCGGGCGATCGACGACGTCGACGGTCGCGATGCCGTATCCCTCGCGGATGACGAGCGCCGGCAGGAAGCGATGCCAGCCGTCGAAATAGGGAAGACGGAGAAAGAGGTCGCGCCTGACCGCCTTCAAGCCGCAGCCTGTATCGCGCGTGGAATCCTTCAGGAGCGCACGCCGCACGGAATTGGCGACGCGGGATCCGTGACGCTTGGCGAAGGTCGCCTTCCGCCCGACGC
The DNA here is from genome assembly GCA_023417735.1 of Pseudomonadota bacterium. Taxonomy (GTDB): domain Bacteria; phylum Pseudomonadota; class Alphaproteobacteria; order Rhizobiales; family Afifellaceae; genus Propylenella. The sequence goes on from JAEZEK010000270.1 coordinate 3,897, forward strand.
GCTGGCCCGCTGCCAGCCCGGTGGCGCCGCCGCCGGCCTCCAGCGCCCCGAGAAGGGCCGGCAGGAAGGCCGGATCGTTCTGGCCGTCGCCGTCGATGGTGAGGACCACGGCGCCGCGGGCGGCTTCCACCCCCGTGCGCACGGCAGCGCTCTGGCCGGCGGAACGATCGTGCCGGATCAGGCGGACCTGCGGGTGGCGCTTCGACGCGGTGCGGACGGCCTCGTCGGTGCCGTCGTCCGAGCCGTCGTCGACGACCAGGATCTCGTGGCGCCGGCCGAGCAGAGCTTCGGCGATCTCGCCGATCAACGGGCCGATATTGTCCCGCTCGTTGCGGCAGGGAACGACGACGCTGACATCGGGGCTCTCAAAACGCATTACAGGCGACCGGATGCTCCCTGGCGGCGAATGAGCCGGCCCGCCTCGTCGAACCCGAAGACCAGGCGCATGCGGGCGAAGGCGCGAGCGAGGAGCCATGCCACCAGGGCGCCGACAAGGCAACCAGCGAGAACGTCGCTGGGATAGTGCTGCCTGGTGAAGACGCGGCTCGCGGCGAGCCAGAAGCCCGCGCACAGGAAGAGCCAGCGCCCTTGCGGGAAGAGGAGCGCGAGCGACGTCGCGAGGGCCATGGCCGTCGTCGAATGGCCCGAGGGAAAACTCGACCAGACCGGATCGAAGGAGACGATGTCGAACGAGAACGGACCCGCCGTCTCGAACATCCGCGGGCGCGCGCGGCCGAGGAGGTACTTCAGGACGAGGACCAGCAGACCCGAGGATGCGACCGCGAGGAAGAGATAGCCGGCCGCCGCGGCGCGCACTGCCCGGCGCACCCGCAGCCTCGCCCGCAGAAGGCTCGCGTCCCGCAGAAGGGCGGCCAGGAAGACCGCGCCCGAGAGGATCAGGATCCAGTTCGCTTCGCCGAGCCGCGTGACGGACTGGAAAAAGCGGCGAAGCGGAACCGGCAGGGTGGCGTGCCAGGCGACCACCCACGGATCGAGCAGGATCGCGGCGAGGATCAGGGCGGTGAGGATGACGGCCGTGCGGTTCGCAATGTCCCAGCCGCCGTAGGGCAGGACCGCGAAGCGG
>JAEZEK010000279.1 GCA_023417735.1 Pseudomonadota bacterium
TTACGAGGCCGCGCAGGCGGCCGCGGCCCGCGCCGCCGCCGCCCGCGACAGCGCGCTCGCCCAGGTCGACGTCGCGCGCGCGGAGCTGCGCATCAGCGAGACGAACCTCGACAAGGCGCGCATCCTGTCGCCCATCAACGGCGTCGTGCTGACGCGGAGCGTCGATCCCGGCCAGACGGTCGCCGCCTCGCTGCAGGCGCCCGTCCTCTTCACCATCGCCGAGGACCTGCGCGAGATGGAGCTGCAGGTGGACGTCGACGAGGCCGATGTCGGGCAGATCGCCGTCGGCCAGACCGCGACATTCACCGTCGATGCCTATCCCGCACGCGGCTTTCCCGCCGACATTCGCACCATCCGCTACGCGCCGGAAACCGTGCAGGGGGTCGTCACCTACAAGGCGGTGCTCAACGTCGACAATTCCGGTCTCCTCCTGCGGCCCGGCATGACGGCAACCGCCGAGATCGTCGTGGAGCAGGTGGCGGACGCGCTTCTCGTCCCGAACGAGGCGCTCCGCTACACGCCTGAGGTCCAGGCGGAAGGCGGGTCGGGGCTGAGCTTCGTGCAGCGCCTGCTCCCGCGCATGCCGAGCTTCCGCCCGGCGAGCCGACCCGAGGTGACCGGTGCGGAACGGACCCTCTGGGTCCTGCGCGACGGCGCGCCGGTCGCGGTGGCCGTTTCCGTCGGTGCGACCGACGGGCGCCGCACGGCGGTGGTGGGCGGCGACGTCGCGGCCGGAAGCGCCGTCATCGTCGACAGCGCGGTCCGCGGGCGGACATGATGCCCGTTCACCCCGCGGAGCCGCTGATCGAGCTCAGGGACGTGCGGAAGATCTACGGCTCGGGGGAGGCGTCCGTGGCTGCGCTCGCCGGCGTCGACCTCGTGATCGGCGACGGCGAGTTCGTCGCCATCATGGGTCCGTCCGGCTCGGGCAAGTCGACCGCCATGAACATCATCGGGTGCCTCGATACGCCGACCTCCGGCGAGTACCTGTTCAGGGGCGTCTCCGTCGGAGGCCTCAGCCGGCGGCAGCGCACGCTGCTGCGGCGCAACTTCCTCGGCTTCGTCTTCCAGGGCTTCAACCTCTTGCCGCGCACGACGGCGCTGGAGAACGTCGAGCTGCCGCTGCTGTATCGCGGCACGCCGCCGGCGGAGCGGCGCGCCCTCGCATCGGCGGCCCTCGGCCGGGTCGGGCTCGCCGGGCGCGAGCATCACACCTCTTCGGAGCTCTCCGGCGGCCAGCAGCAGCGGGTCGCGATCGCCCGCGCGCTCGTCACCAGTCCCGACGTGCTCCTGGCCGACGAGCCGACCGGCAATCTCGACACGCGCACCAGCCGCGACATCATGAAGCTCGTTACGAGCCTCAATCGCGACCAGGGCATCAGCGTCATCATGGTGACCCACGAGCCCGACATCGCCGCCTATGCGGACCGGACGATCGTCTTCCGCGACGGCGTGGTCGCATCCGACCAGCGGTCGGAGGAGGCCGCCTGATGCTTCTCGAGACGATTAGGCTCGCCGTCGGGGCGATCAGGCGGAATGCCCTGCGCTCGTCGCTCACCGTACTCGGCATCGTGATCGGCGTCGCGGCGGTGATCGCGATGGTGACGATCGGCAACGGCACGACCGCCAAGGTGAGCGCCGACCTCGCCAAGCTCGGCAACAACCTCCTCTTCGTCCGGCCCGGCCAGATGGGGCCGGTGCGTGCGAGCGCGGAGGCCCGGCCGTTCAACACGCGCGACGTGGAAGCGCTTTCGACGCAGATTCCGACGCTGCAGGCGGTGGCGCCCGTCGTGCAGGCCTCCGCCACCGTGAGCTATCGCGGCGCGAGCCGTGCGACCCTCGTCACCGGTAGCGAGCCCGGGCTCCTCGTCGCGCAGGACTGGACCATCGCCTCCGGGCGCGCCTTCCAGGACAGCGAGGTCCGGGCCGGCCGCGCGGTCTGCCTGCTCGGCGAGACGGTGCGCGAGAAGCTCTTCGGCAGGGCCGATCCGGTCGGCGAGCGCGTCCGGGTGAAGAACATCTCCTGCGAGGTGATCGGCGTGCTCGGCGCGAAGGGCCAGTCGAGCACCGGGTCGGATCAGGACGACACCGTGATCATGCCGCTGCGCACCGTCCAGCGGCGCCTGACTGGGTCCTCCGACATCTCGACCATCCTGCTCTCCGCCCGCGACGGCGTGGACACCGCCAAGGTGCAGGCCGACGTCGAGCGGCTCCTGCGCGAGCGGCGCAAGATCATGCCCGGCAGCGAGGACGATTTCAGCGTGCGCGACATGAAGGAGCTCGTGCGCACCGTGACCAGCACCACGGCGATCATGACCGCGCTCCTCGGCGCCGTCGCCGCCGTCAGCCTGCTCGTCGGCGGGATAGGCATCATGAACATCATGCTCGTCTCGGTGACGGAGCGGACCCGCGAGATCGGCATCCGGCTCGCGATCGGCGCGATGGAGGGCCAGGTGCTCACCCAGTTCCTGGTCGAGGCCGCCGTCCTGTCGCTCTTCGGCGGCCTCGCCGGGATTGGCCTCGGCCTCGGTCTCGCCTGGCTGGCGTCGAAGGGGATGGACATCCCGTTCCTCCTCGACGGCAACATCATCCTGCTCGCTTTCGGCTTCTCGGCGCTGATCGGCATCCTGTTCGGGTTCTTTCCCGCCCGGCGCGCCGCCCGCCTCGATCCGATCGAGGCGCTGCGGCACGAATAGCGCGCGGCGTCCTTTCAGGTCGAAGGCGGCGGGCGGCTCCCGATCCGGAAGAAGCCGATCCGGTCGAGGATCGCAAAGTAGTGCGTGCTGAGGCTGTTCACGAAGAGGGAGCGGGTGATGTGGAAGCCGGTGACGATGGCGACGTTGAGGTGGAGCGTCTCGGCGGTCGCCGCCATCTCGGCGAACCCGCCCGGCGAGGCGGAGAGCGCCGCGCTGCCGAAGTCGATCCCGCCCCAATGGGCGATCAGCAGGCCGTAGAGGATGAGCAGCGCCGTGATCACCACGACGAGGAAGGCGCCCGAAACGGCGACGCGCGCGAGCTTCAGGACGATCTCGCGCCGGAAGCGCGCGCCGATGACGATGCCGATCAGGAACTGCCCGAGATAGAAGACCGGCCGCGGCATCCGGCCCTCAAGCAGCCCGGTGGCGGAGAGCGTCGCCGCGCCGATCAGCGCGCCGACGACCCAGGGATTGTTGAGCGGCGTCAGGCGCAGGAGCATGACCGCGACGAGCCCGCCGGCAAGGAGCAGCGGAACCTCGATCGCCGGGAGGTCGGAGAGCCTGTCGAGCGCGTGGAAGTCGCCGGCGACGCCGAGGCTCACGATGAGCGGCGGCAGGATGCACACGACGAGGGCGATGCGGACGGCCTGGACGAGCGCGATGGGTTCGGCCTGCGCGCCCTCGCGGGCGCCGACATTCGCCATCTCGGCGAGGCCGCCGGGCATCAGGGCGAAATAGGCCGACTTCACGTCGATGCGCCCGAGCCGCGCCAGCGCCCGCGCGAAAGCCGCGCTCACCAGGATCGAGACGAGCGCGCTCACGATCATGAGCGGCAGCCAGCCGACCAGCATGCCGAAGATTTCGGGCGTGAGGTTGAGGCCGATCGTCGAGCCGACCAGCAGCTGGCCGATGCGACGGCCGGTGACGGGCGCGAATGGCTCGATGCCCGTCAGAAGCGTGAAGGCGGCCGTGGCGATCAGCGGGCCGAGCACCCAGGCGAGCGGGACGTGGAGCGAATAGGCGGCGGCGCCGGCCGCCGCCGCGCAGGCCAGCCCGACCATCGCCGCCGGCCCCGGCATCCGGCTGCGCCAGCCGCCGGCTTTCCCCGCTGCCAGCGTCACCGGCCGCGTCTCCCGCGCTCGTGCCTCGTGGTGCTGTTCGGCGGGCGCGATCGTTCGCGCGTGCTTCGCTCGGCTCTTCTCGGCATGGCGGGGCTGCTCTGACGGTGGAACGCGGTTGCGCATGGCGCGGGCGGTTGCAGACGGGTGCCTTAGACCTCTCTTCGCCGCCTGCCCAGCCGGAAATCGCGCTGCCCGCTCCGTACGGACCCGCTCGCGGACCGCGCATGAAACGTATCTCGCGTTTGGCGATTGATCGCGCGGCCTTCCTTCCTGTAGCGCTCGCCGCGAGGCGCCGCGCGCCGCCACCGATCAGGAGCCGCCAGTGCCGAATCCCGACCTGACGCGCCCGGGCGCGTGCGAAGCCACGATGCCGGCCGCGATCCTCACCGGACCCGGCGAGCTGCACGTTGCGGAGGTGCCGCTCCCTGCGCCGGGGGCGGGCGAGGTTCGGGTGAAGCTCGAAGGCTGCGGCGTCTGCGCCTCCAACCTCACGCCCTGGGCCGGGCCGGACTGGATGCGCTTCCCGACCGAGCCCGGCGCTCTCGGCCACGAGGGCTGGGGCGTGGTCGACGCGCTCGGCGCGGGTGTGGAAGGCCTGGCGATCGGGGACCGCGTCGCCGCGCTCTTCTACAAGAGCTATGCCGGCTACGATGTCGGCCCGGCGGAGAACCTGGTCCGTATCCCCGACGCGCTCGCCGGCCGGCCCTTTCCGGGCGAGCCGCTCGGCTGCGCGATGAATATCTTCCGGCGGAGCGGGGTCGAGGCCGGGCAGACGGTCGCGATCGTCGGCATCGGCTTCCTCGGTGCCATCCTGACGCGGCTGGCGAGCGACGCCGGCGCGCGCGTGATCGCAATCTCGCGCAGGGCCTTCTCGCTCGACGTCGCGCGCCGGATGGGCGCGGCCGAGACGATCCCGATGGCGGACCACGGGGCGATCATCGAGCGGGCGCGCGACCTCACCGGCGGGGTGTTCTGCGACGTCGTGATCGAGGCGGTCGGCAAGCAATGGCCGCTCGATCTCGCGGCCGAGCTGACGAAGGAGCGCGGCCGGCTCGTCGTCGCCGGCTACCACCAGGACGGCCCGCGGCAGGTCAACATGCAGCTCTGGAACTGGCGCGGGCTCGACGTGATCAACGCGCACGAACGCGACCCGAAGGTCTACCTGCAGGGCATCCGGGAGGCGGTCGAGGCGGTCGCCTCCGGGCGCCTCGACCCGGCGCCGCTCTACACGCACAGCTTCCCGCTCGAACGGCTGGACGAGGCGCTGAACGCCACGCGCGACCGCCCCGACGGCTTCCTCAAGGCGCTGGTGACGTGCTCGTGAACGGGCGCGCGGCCGGCGCTCAGGCTGCTGGGGCC
>JAEZEK010000342.1 GCA_023417735.1 Pseudomonadota bacterium
CGCCCCGGCGCCGGGCGGCCGCGCGCCTCGCCGTCGGCATCCCTGGTGCCGGAGGCCGCTGCTTTCCCCGAACCGACCCCTCTGAGGAGCCCGAATGACCACGACCGTCTCCGCGAACGGCGCCACCATCCCGGTGATCGGCCTCGGCACCTGGGAATTGCGGGGCGATGTCGCGACGCGCTGTGTGAGCGCCGCGCTCGACATCGGCTACCGGCACATCGACACTGCGGCCATGTACGGCAACGAAGTGGAAGTGGGGGAGGGCATCCGCGGCCACTCCGTGCCGCGCGACGCGATCTTCGTCACCACCAAGGTCTGGTACACGGACGTGGCCGACGGCGCGCTGCAGCGTTCCGCGGAGGCGAGCCTGAAGCGCCTCGGCCTCGATCAGGTCGACCTCCTGCTCATCCACTGGCCGAGCCCGGACGTTCCGGTCGCGGAACAGGTCGGCGCGCTCTGCGACGCGAAGCGGCGCGGCTATGCCCGCCATGTCGGCGTGGCGAACTTCCCCGCCGGCATGCTGCAGGAGGCGCTGCGGATCGCCACCGAGCCGCTCGTCTGCGACCAGGTCGAACACCATCCGCTCCTCGACCAGAGCCGCATCAGGAAGGCGTGCCGCGACGCCGGCATGGCGCTCGTCTCCTATTCGCCGATCGGCAAGGGCACGCTCCTCGCCGATCCGGTGATCACGGAGATCGCGGGGGCGAAGGGCCGGACGCCGGCCCAGGTCATCCTGCGCTGGCACGTCCAGCAGCCGATGAACGTCGCCATCCCGCGCTCCTCCAAGCCGGAGCGGCTCGCCGAGAACTTCGCCGTCTTCGACTTCGAGCTGACGCCCGAGGAGATGGACCGGATTTCCGGCCTCGCGCAGCCCGACGGGCGCATGGTGAACATGAGCTTCGCCCCCGACTGGGACGCCTGAGCCGGGGCGCAGGGGCGCGCGGTGTTCTTCGTCGTCTCCAAGGTCGGCGGCTTCTTCCTGATGCCGTCGAACGTCATCGGGCTGGCGATCGCGGCGGGCCTCCTGCTCGTCCTCGGCGGCTGGCGCCGGGCCGGCCTGGCGCTCGGGCTTTCCGGGGCCGCCGCGCTCTTCGCCTGTGGGCTCGGTCCGGTCGGCAATCTCCTCATCCTGCCGCTCGAGGAGCGCTACCCGCGCGCCGACCTCGCGGCGGCGCCGGACGGGATCGTGGTCCTCGGCGGCGCCGTCACGGATGTCGTCGGAGACCTGCGCGGCGGCACGCTGGAGCTCAACGAGGCGGGCGACCGCATCCTCGCCCTGGTGGCGCTCGCCCACCGCTATCCGGATGCGAGGATCGTGTTCTCGGGCGGGTCGGGCGCCCTCATTGACCGCGCGCGCGTGCCGGAGGCGGACATCGTCGCCGCGCGCATGGCGGATTTCGGCCTTGGCGAGGGCCGGCTCATCGTCGAGAACCGCTCGCAGAACACCGCCCAGAACGCACTCTACAGCCGCGAGGCGGCGAACCCGCAGCCGGGCGAGACTTGGCTGCTGGTGACCTCCTCCTACCACATGCCGCGCGCCGTCGCCGTGTTCGAGGCCGCAGGCTTCCCGGTCGTGCCCTATCCGGTCGACTATCGGACCGGCGGCCCGTCCGACGTGTGGCGGCCGTTCGGGCGCATCGCGGAGGGCCTGCAGCGCACCGATATCGCCTTCCGCGAATGGGTCGGCCTCGTCGCCTACCGCCTCACCGGCCGGACGGACAGGCTGCTGCCGGGTCCCTGACGGCACGCGCACTTGCCCTGGAGCGGCGGCGTCCGCTCGCGCATCGAGCACCGGTCCGAAGGGGCGCATACCGGAACGTGCGGAGAAGTGAGCGGTCGAGGTGACCGGCGCCGCCGCGCCCCGATCAGGGAAGGTCCATGTGGGCGATGCCGTGGGCGTTCGAGCCGAACTGGCGGTGGACGAGCACGAAGAAGACGAGCACGGTCAGGGCCATGAACGACCAGGGGCTCGCGAACCAGCCGAGATAGCCGACCGAGAAGAAGAAGGCGCGGAGCCCGCGGTTGAAGTGGTGGCCGGCGGTGGCGATCATGCCGGCGGCGCGCTCGGCCGCGTGCCGCGCCTCCGCCGTGTCGCGTTCGGCGGCGGGCGGCGTGGCGCCGACGAGGATCGAGGCGTAGTTGAAGAGGCGGTACGACCAGCCGAACTTGAAGAAGGCGTAGCCGTAGATCGCCATCAGCCCGAGCGCCTTCATCTCCCACTGGCCGCGGGTCACCTCCGCCTGCCACGGCAGGAGGCGCGCCACCTCGAGCCCGAGGTCGGCGGCGTTCAGCAGCGCGAAGGCGGCGCCGATCGCGAGCAGCGACGTCGAGGCGAAGAAGGCCGTGCCGTTCTGCAGCCCGGCGACGATGTTGGTGTCGACGATCCGCATCTCGCGCCCGAGCATGGTCTCCATCCAGCGCAGGCGCTGGCGGTTCATCGCGGCCGTCAGGGTGCGGCCCCGCCACGGGCTGTAGTCGATCAGAAGGGCGTATACGCCCCATGCCGCCGCGAACAGCGCGAGCGAGATCCAGTCTGCGGAGGTGAACACCGGCGCTCCGGAATCGATGGCGGACGGAGCGAGGCTGCCGGATCGGAGCAGGCGGAGCAAGCCGGCGCCGGCCGCGCGGGATCATCCGGCCGGGGCGAGCCGGGCTCCGCCGATTGGTTACCATCGCGTTATGCGCGGGGGAAAACCGTTCGGACGCGACCGTTTGCCGCCATTTCGCACTTGCAACACGGCGGCGCCTTCGCCACATTCCCGCCGCGCCGGTCATGGGCCGGCAGCCGCGCCACACTGCCGATGGGGAGGCCCGTCGGGCGTGGCGGCGAGAGGTGAAGAGGCCTTCGCCATCTCAGACTGAACGCTCCGCCCGGCAGCCGATCGCCGGGCTCTGGCGGGCCGCCGCCAAATGGCCGGGCCGCACCAGCCACGCCTCTATCCACAGCGAAGATCCCCAAACGATTGCAGGGTTGAGGCGAATCTTTCAAACTCGTAAAGATGCGTGATCGTGCCGCGGAAGCGGCTGCGATCCGCCGGGGGGCACGGAGGTATTCCATGCCGGATTCAAACGAGCCGTCGTGCTGGCGCACGGCCGCTCTGACGTTCGGGCTGCTCGCCAGCATCGTCCTCGTCATCGCGACTCGTTGCGGGCGGGGCGGACGTCGCCGCCGTGGCGGCAAACTGATCCGAAGTCTCGAATTCTGACG
>JAEZEK010000348.1 GCA_023417735.1 Pseudomonadota bacterium
GACCGGATCCGGTCCGGCAGGGTGTGCCGGCTCGTCCCTTTCGGCAGCGCGAGCTCGATGTTCTCGCCGACGGTGAGCGCGTCGAACAAGGAGAAGTGCTGGAACACCATGCCGATGCCGAGCGCGCGCGCTGCGGCCGGGCTGGCGATGGTGACCGGCTCGCCCCGCCAGCGGATCTCGCCGGCATCGGGCGAGAGCGCGCCATAGAGCATCTTGACGAGGGTCGACTTGCCCGCCCCGTTCTCGCCGAGAAGGGCATGGATCTCCCCGGCGGCGATCCCGAAGCCGATCTGGTCGCACGCGGTCAGGGCACCGAAGCGCTTCGTCAGGCCGACGGTCTGCAGCAATAGCGGCCCGTCACGTCCGACCGGCACGGCCTCAGCTTCGTCCATCCAATCCCCCAGGCGACCGGCACGTTAGGGTCGGTCGCCGCCCGGCGCCAGCCCAAATCGAAAGCACGGGCAGCCGCTTCCCTGCTCAGGGCACGAGAACGGAAGCACCGGTCGTCGCACGGCTTTCGAGCGCCCGGTGCGCCTCCGCGGCATCGGCCAGACTGAACTCCTGGTTCACCGGAATCTCGACCACGCCGCGGCGGACGAGATCGAACAGCTCGTCCGCCATCTCCTGCATGACGGCGCGGCTGGCGATGTGCGTGAAGATCGTCGGCCGGGTGGCGTAAAGCGACCCCTTCTTCGCGAGGATGTTCATGTCGAAGCCGTCGATCACGCCGGAAGACTGCCCGAACAGCACCCACATGCCGAAGGGCTTCAGGCAGTCGAGCGAGCCCGGGAAGGTGTCCTTGCCGACCGAATCGTAGACGACGTCGCACTTCTCGCCCCCAGTGATCTCGAGCACCCGGTCGACGAAGCTCTCGGCACGGTAGTCGATGACGTGGTCGCAGCCGTTCTCGCGCGCCAGCCGCGCCTTGTCCGGCGAGCCGACGGTGCCGATGACGGTCGCCCCGAGCGCCTTGGCCCAGCGGCACGCGATCAGCCCGACGCCGCCGGCGGCGGCGTGGAACAGGACGGTGTGGCCCGGCTCGACCCGGAAGGTCCTCCGCAGCAGGTACTGCGCCGTCAGCCCCTTCAGCATCATGGCCGCGCCGGTGCGGAACTCCACCTCGTCCGGCAGCCTGACGAGGCTCGCCGCCGGGATCAGCCGCTCGCTCGCATAGGCGCCGAGCGGCCCGGTATAGGCGACGCGGTCGCCGGTCCGGATTTCCGACACGTCCGGGCCAACCGCGAGAACCACCCCCGCCCCCTCGTTGCCGGGCGTGAACGGATAGCCGCTAGGCGGCTGGTAGATGCCGGTGCGGAAATAGCAGTCGATGAAGTTGAGCCCGATCGCCTCGTGCCGGATCCTGACCTCGCCCGGGCCCGGATCGCCGACCTCGCCGATCTCCTCGTAGTTCAGCACGTCCGGCCCGCCGGTCTGCCGAATCAGGATCGCCTTCGCCATCTTTCCTCCCCGTGCGTGGTCCCCGCCCCCCGCGCCCCGTTTCGCGCCGGGACGACGGCGCCTTGGCTCATGTCTCTCGCGAATCCGTCCGCCGCAGCAACTGCTGAACCCCCGAAACCGAGAGCAGATAAAGGCTCGTCACCGCCAGGAGCGCCTTCATGCCGGCCTCGAGCGGCGGGTCCGTCAGCAGGAACCAGGCCGAGGCGATCAGCCAGCCCGCCAGCACGGCGAGCGTGAGCGGCCGCCACCGGACGACCCGGACCGGATGCACGAAGTTGACCGGCAGGAAGGTCAGCGCGGCGAGCGCAAGGATGACCAGCACCACGACCGCCGCCGGCGGTTGCAGCGCGAAGAGGACGAAGGCCGCCATGTTCCACACGGCCGGAAAGCCCCGGAACGAATTGTCGGGCTGCTTCATGCGCGTGTCGGCGAAATAGAGCGCGCCGGTGACGGCGACGATGACGCCGAGGACCGCTCCGAGCAGCGTCGAGAGGTTGAGCCCGAGCGCGATGACCAGAGCGGGCACGAAGACGTAGGTCGTGTAGTCGATGACGAAGTCGAGCGCGGCGCCGTCCCATTTCGGCAGCCGCTCGCGCACGCGGAAGCGCCGTGCGATCGGCCCGTCGACGCCGTCCACGATCAGCGCGATGCCGAGCCAGACGAAGGTCGCGCGCCAGTTGCCCTGCACGGCGGCGAGGACCGAGAGGAGCGCGAGCGCGGCACCGGTCGCCGTGAAGAGATGAATGGCGAATAGACGTCTCGGCCCTACCACCGCAGCTCCACCGTCTCAGCCCGCATGCGCCGGCCGTCCGAAGCGGCACGCCACCACGACGGCGCCGGCCGCATCGCGGGCCGAGCGCCGGTTCTGGCCGGGTGGAAGCGCCACAGGTCTCTCCTGTCTCGCCCCTCTCATGCCCCGCCGCTCGCGGCCTGCGCAAGTGCCCTCGCACGGAGGCGACGGCACGGCCCGGCGGCGAACCGACGGGCGGCGGACGGCAGATTGCCAGCCGGGCGGATTTGCGCCATCTAGCATGCATGAACACTGGCGACGGAACCCGGTTCGACGTGGCCGTGATCGGCGGCGGGGCAACCGGATATGCCGCCGCCATCGCGGCCGCCGCCGCAGGGCTCAGGACCGTCCTCTTCGCGCCGCCCGCCGCCTTCCCGCCCGGACGCACGGCGGCCCTGCTGCAGGGCTCCGCCGACTTCCTCGCCGCCATCGGCGTGTGGGACCGCGTCGCCGACCGCGGCGCCCCGATCACGGCGATCCGGCTCGTCGACGCGACGCGGCGGCTGATCCGCGCGCCGGAAGTGACCTTCTACGCCTCCGAGGTCGGGCTGCCGGCCTTCGGGCACAACATCGCCAACGGCGAACTCGTGGCCGGCATGGCAGCCGTCGCCGAACGATCGGACAGGCTCGAGATCCGCGCCGAAACGGTGGCCGCGATCCGGCCGGCAGAGCGGGACGTCGGTATCAGCACCGAGGCCGGCGCGGTGTCGGCGAAGCGCGTCGTGGGGGCCGACGGCGCGCGTTCGCTCGCCCGCCGCGCGGCCGGGATCGGCACCCGGACCTGGTCCTATCCGCAGGCGGCCGTGGTGGCGACGCTTGCGACCGAGCTCCCGCACGGCGGGACCTCGACCGAGTTCCACACCGAGCACGGTCCCTTCACGCTGGTGCCGATGCCAAGACGGCGCGTCAGCCTTGTCTGGGTGGATCGCCCGGAGCGGGCGGCGATGGCCGCCCGCCTGGAGGCGGCGGCGTTCGCGGAGGAGGTTGAGAAACGGTCGGCCTCGATCTGCGGCGCGCTGAGGCTCGACAGCGAGCCCGCCGTCGTGCCGCTGCGCGGCGCGCTCGCCGACCGGCTCGCGCAGCATCGGGTGATGCTCGTCGGCGAGGCCGCGCACGTCTTCCCGCCGATCGGGGCGCAGGGGCTCAATCTCGGGTTCCGCGACGCCGACGCGCTCCGCCGGATCCTCCTCGCGCACCGGGGAGACCCGGGGGAGCCCTCGGCGCTCGCCGCGTTCGACCGCGCCCGACGGCTCGACGTCGCCAGCCGGACGTTGATGGTAGACATCCTCAACCGGTCGCTCCTGACCGATTTCCTGCCGGTCCAGGCGCTCCGCAGCCTCGGCATGGCGGCTGCTTCGGGCATCCCGTTCGCGCGCCAGTTCCTCATGCGGCAGGGCCTCGCCGCGCGCCTTCCGGCCGCCGGCTGACCGCTCTCAGGCGGTGCCGCCTCCCCGCTTCCCGGCGCGGAACGCGGGTGCGATCGGCAGAACGGCCTCCGGCACGGCCGGGCTGCCGTCCGGGGGACGCCCCTCGACGAGGCCGCGCTCGATGAAGTGCGGGTCGCCGAGCGCCGCTTCCAGCGGCTCCAGGACGGTGGCGCAGCAATTCGCGGCGGCGAGGATTGGCCGCCACTCGTCCGCGCTCCGGCTTCGGACCGCCTCGGCGACCGCACTCCGGACGGCAGCCGGTTCCTGCCCGTCGTTGCGCCGGTCGGGCGGCACCCCGACCGCGTCGCAGAAGGCCATCCAGAACGGCTCTTCGAGCGCCCCGACGCAGATCGGCGTGCCGCAGCGGGCGGGATAGAGCCCGTAGCGCGGCGACCCGCCGGTCAGCAGCCCGGCGCCGTTGGCCGGCGCCTCCCCCGTGAGGCCCGCAAAGACGTGCGCCATCACGGCGAACGTGAACATCGCGTCGGACATCGCGATGTCGAGGTGGAGCCCCGTCCCGGTCCGCTGGCGGGCGAGCAGCGCGAGCAGGATGTTGATCACCGCGGGAAAGGTGCCGCCGCCGATGTCCGCGATCTGGGTCGGCGGCAGGACGGGCTGGTCCGCCGTGCCCCAGGACTGCGCGAGGAGGCCGGTGTTCCCGATGTAGTTGACGTCGTGACCGGCCTCGCCGGCGCGCGGCCCGGTCTGGCCGTAGCCGGTGATCGAGCAATAGACGATGCGCGGGTTCATGCGCCCGACGGCGTCGTAGCCGAGGCCGAGCCGCGCCATGACGCCCGGGCGGAACTGCTCGACGAGAACGTCCGCCTCGCAGGCGAGCGCGAGCGCCCGCTCCCGGCCTGCCTCCGACTTGAGGTCGAGGAAGACCGTCTCCTTGCCACGGTTGAGCATGGCGTGGATCGCCGACCGACCGTCGAGGAAGGGCGGGAAGCGCCGCATGTCCTCGCCGCCTGGCCGCTCGACCTTCACCACCCGGGCGCCCGCCTCGGCGAGCATCAGCGTGGCGAGCGGGCCCGGCAGGAGCGTCGAGAAATCGAGGATCGTGAGGCCGGAGAGCGGCTGTGCCATGCCGCACGCTAGCGGGCGAAGAGACCGAACGGCAACAGATCGTGCGTGATCAGGTAGAGCACGCCGGTCACGGTGAACACGGAGGCGGCCGTGCCGATCATGATGGCGGAGGAACTGCGGAACACGTAGGTGTCGTACTGGACGGCGATCACGTAGATGGTCGCCGCCGGCGGCAGCGACGCCATCAGCACGGCCGTCTCGACCCAGATCCGCTCGAAGCCGCCGATCCAGCCGAGCAGGACGAACACGAGCACCGGGTGCACGAGCAGCTTCACCGCGACCAGCGCCGGCAGCTCAGCGCCCATCCGCTTGAGCGGCCTCAGCGCGACCGTCACCCCGAGCGCGAAGAGCGCGCAGGGCGCCGCGGCATTCGACAGGAACTCGAGCAGCCGCTCGATTGGCGCCGGCAGGTTCGCTTCGAGCG
>JAEZEK010000002.1 GCA_023417735.1 Pseudomonadota bacterium
CGCCCCGCCGGGCGCCGCCGGCGCCCAGTTGTTCGGGTCGACCGCGATCCCCTTGATGGCGGATCCGCGTGCACCGCCCGCGGCCGGCCCGCGCGACAATCCGATGCTGCAGGCGCAGTTGGACAGCACAGCCGAGGCGCTCGCTCGAACCAGGCCGCCGAGTTTCTCCGGCAGAAGCGTTGCGCGCAGGCGGCTGAACCCCCTCCGGTTCGTCGCCCGGTCACTCCTCCAGGAAGGCTCGGTGGAACGAGTCGCTCAGCGGCTTGAGGAGGTATTGCACGAAGGTCCGGTGCTCGGTCGAAATGAAGGCTTCCACCGGCATGCCCGGAAACAGCTTCTGGTTCATCAGCTCGACGGGCAGGTGCTCGTCGACGCGCAGCCGGATGATGTAGTACGGCTGGCGCTCCTCCGGATCCATCCTGCGGTCGGCAGAGACGTAAGTGACGATTCCGGGCACCTCCGGCGTCGTGCGCAGGTTCAAGGCACTGAACCGCATGCGCGCCGACTGGCCCGGATACACGACGTCTATGTCCCCGGGCCGCAGGCGCGCCTCGACGATGAGGTCGGCCGTGGTCGGCAGCAGTTCGACGATCGCCTCGCCGGGGCGGATGACGCTCCCGGTGGCGTTCGGCACCGTCCGCACGACGACGGCGTTGACGGGCGCGCGTACGACCGTGCGCTCCAGCACCGCCTTGGCCGAGAGGATCTGCTCCTCCAGATCGGCGATGGTCGCCCGGACGCTGTTCAGCTCGCTCACCGCGGTCTCGACCCGGCTGGTCGTCAGCCGCTCGATCTGCTCGCGCGCCTCCACCGTCTGAATCGAGGTGCTCGCGATCTGGGACTGCGAGACCCCGATCTGGCCGATGAGCTCGGCCTGGCTGCGCAGCAGGACGGTGTAGTCGGACCGGTTCGTCAGCCCCTTGTCGAGCAGGTCCTTCTTGCGCTCGATCTCGGTCTCGACCACCGAAAGCTGCTGCTCGCTCGCCCTCTTCTGGGCCGCCAGGCCCTCCACGGCTTCGTTGAGGGCCGCGACGCGCTGGCCAAGGATCGCACGTTCCGTGCGATAGCGGGCAAGCTTCGTCCGGAACTCCTTCTCCTGCTCGAGGAGGATGTCCGAGAGATCGAGCTCGACGCCGAACGGCGCTTGCGCCAAGGCCGGGATAACCAGCTCGTCGGCACCGTCCCGCTCCGCCTCGAGCCTGGCCTGCTTGGCCCTCAGGGCGACGAGCTGCTTGTAGATGCGGTTCAGCTGTGCCAGCGCGAACGTCTTGTCGAGGATGATGAGGGGATCGCCGGCGGAGACCGAGTCGCCCTCGTGCACGCTGATCGATTCGATGATGCCGCCCTCCAGATGCTGGACGAGGACGTTCTGGCCGGCCGCGGCAACGATCCCGGATGCGACCGCGGCGCCCGAGATCGGCGCGAACGCCGCCCAGTACCCGAAGCTCACGAGGAAGACGGCGATGGTGAGATAGCCGATCGTGGCATAGCCGCGTGTCCGGGTGTTCACGGAACTCTGCCAGCTCTGGCGGGCCGGATGCCGCATCGAATCCTCCCTCCTGCGACTTCAGCCGGCGGAGGCGCGAAGCGCCGCGACCTGCGGCGCCTGCGCACCGGGCTCCGCGTCGGCGCCGGCCGGCGCCCTCGTCTGACCGTCCTCCGGCCGCACGGCATAGGGCTTCAGGCCGGCACGCGAGATCTTCTGGATCACTTCGCTCGCCGGACCGATGAGCTCGACCCGCCCGTCGCGGAGATAGAGGATCCTCTCGCATCGTGCGGCGAGGCTGACCTTGTGCGTGATCAACAGGACGGTCACGTTACGGTCGCACGCCTCCTTGATCGCGGTTTCCAGCGCCGCCTCCCCTTCGCCGTCAAGATTGGCGTTCGGCTCGTCGAGCACGAGCAGGCGCGGGTCCCCGAAAAGCGCGCGCGCAAGGCCGATCCGCTGGCGCTCACCGCCCGACAGGCGAACGCCGCCGGGCCCGATCTGAGTGGCGTAGCCGTCCTTGTGGGCGAGGATGAGCTCGTGGCAGTGCGCCCGCCGCGCCGCCTCGATGACGGCCTCGCCGGAGGCGTCCGGATCGAACCGGGAGATGTTCTCGGCGATCGTCCCCGGCAGCAGTTCGACGTCCTGGGCGAGGTAGCCGAGATACTGCCCGAGCGCATCGGACTCCCAGTTGCGGATGCTGGCCCCGTCGAGCCTGACGGTGCCCGATCGCGGCTCCAGGGCACCAACGATGAGCCGCGCGAGCGTCGACTTGCCGGCCCGCGAGGGCCCGACGATCGCCAGCGAGCCGCGCGGCGCGACCGTGAAGCTCACGCGCTTGAAGAGCGGGGGCGCGCCGGGATCGGAGTCCGGCAGGAAGTACACCAGCTCCTCGACCGCCAATGCGCCGGCCGGCGCCGGCAGATCGGTGCTCTCGCCCTCTGCAGCTTCTGCCGCCCGGACGGCGTCCCGCAGCCGCCGCCACGCCGCTCTTGTATCGATGATCTGCCGCCAGGCGCCGATGATCTGATCGAGCGGCTGCAAGGCGCGGGTCGACAGGATGGTGGCGGCGAAGATCATGCCGCCCGTCATCTCTCCGGCGAGGACGAGATAGGCTCCGACGCCGAGGATCACGATCTGCAGGATCATGCGGAGCATGCGCGACACGCCGCTATAGGCGGCATTCACGCGCGTCAGCCGATCGGACGCGGAGAGCGCGTCGGCGAACCGCCGGCCCCAGAAGTCCGTCACGTTCCCGAGCATGCCCAGTGCCTTCAGCGTCTCGTAATTGCGCGCGAAAGCCTGGGCGGTGTTCATGGACCGCGCCAGCGTCTCGGCGGCGGCAGCGCCCGCGCGCGCCGTGGCGAGCTGGTTCACGACCGCCACGAGGAGCAGCAGAACGGCACCTGCGGCGGTGATCTCGAACAGGAGGGGATGGACCAGATAGAGCACCGCGAGGAACAGCGGCGTGAAGGGAACGTCGAACAGAAAGAACAGGACGCGCGAGCTCGAGAAGCTGCGGACGGTGGCGAGGTCACGCAAGGGCTGGACGTCGCCATAGGCGGCGCGCGCGCTCCGCAGCGACGAGATCAGGGCCGTCGACCCGAGCTCCAGGTCGACGCGGGCGGCCATGCGGTTCGCATATTGCCCGCGCACCATCTCGAGGATGCCGAGGACGATCAGCGACGCGAACGCAGCGATCGAGAGGTAGGCTAGCGTCTCCAGGCTCGAGGACGGCAGGATCCGATCATACACCTGCAGCAGGTAGAGCGGGACGACGAGGAGGAGAACATTCACCAGACACGAGAATATTCCGATCTCGACGAACCCCCTTCGCAGGAAGCCCAGCCGCACCTTCTGAGACATTTCATGCCCTCACGCCGCAAGAGCGGAGAACAACCATATCGCCTGCGATGGCTGATCGGAAGCGATTTGTCTTTCTGGTATGTGACCCATTACTCCAGACGGCTGGTCTTGGCGCGGGCGGAACAATAGCCATGAAGTCATCTCCGGACCCGTTCGGCCGGATCGGGCTCCTGAGGCACCTGGTCTGCAAAGCGGGGCTTCACGCCTGCGGAAGATCGCCAGCCATCCGTTCTCCATGCTCCTGGCGGCTCCGCCGATTGGCTTCCATCCGGAACGGCCTGACGCGACCGTCGCTGTAGAACCGCTTGAAAAAGACCGCCTTCTTCCCGGACCCGATCCGGCGGAGCGCCCGGAACAGGAAGCGCGTGGCTTCCGGCGACCTGGACGCCCACGCGTTCAGCACCATGCAGTCGCCCTCGGCGGCCTGAAGGTCCGGCAAGGGCCCCGTCGCGCGAAGCCACCGCTCTGCCATGTCCTCGGAGGTTTCCGCCCAGCCGACGAAGCCGACGATCTTCCTGTCGGCATCGACGACGAATCGATAATGGCCCCGGTTGATCTGGCCGACGAGGATCCGCGACCATTCGCCGAACCGGCGCCCGCTGAAGGCCGGCATGCCCATCAGGAGATTCACGGCCGCCCCGAGCGCCGCAAGGTTGTTCGACGCCCGCAGCAGTGTCAGCCCGTTTCCGTCTTCGCCTGGCGGGGAACGCGAGCCTCGCTCGTATGACCTCGTGGCGAGGTTCGCGTCCGTTCGTGCTTCCGACGGCTGTTCCACTGCCGTCCCCCGATCCGGCCGAGCCCGGTCAGATGAAGTCGGAGGCTTCGATCAGCGCCTGGTTCACGTTCAGGAAGGTGATCGTGTTGTTGCTCACGCCGTCGAAATAGGTGAGGACCGTGTCCGCACCGACCTGGGCCTCGGTGAAGCTCGCGAAGCTGAGCCCCGCCGCGCTCACGTTCACCTTGTCGAGCCCGTCCTGCCAGTCCGTGATGATGTCGTTGCCGAAGCTCTTCAGCCCGAAGTAGAAGATGTCGGCTGCGGCACCGCCGGCGAGCGTATCGTTGCCCCTGCCGCCGTCCAGCGTATCCGCACCCCCTCCGCCAGAGAGGATGTCATCGCCGTTCCGTCCGCTGAGCGTGTCGTCGCCGCCTCCGCCTTGGATGGCATTGGCCGCGCTATTGCCGAACAGAGTATCTCCGAACTTGGACCCGATCAGGTCTTCTATCGCAATCAGCGTGTCGACGCCCGCTCCGCCGGTATTCTGCGCGCCGGCAACCCCCAGGTCCACGCTAACACCGGCAGTCGCCGTAGCATAGGACGCTGCGTCGATACCGCCGCCACCGTTCAGCGTGTCATCGCCGTTGCCGCCTTCCAACACGTCGTCTCCGGCGTTACCGAAAAGGCTATCATTGCCGTTCCGGCCGCTGAGCGTGTCGTTGCCGCCTCCGCCCCGCAGAACATTGGCAGCATTGTTTCCCAGCAACGTGTCATCAAAGTTGGATCCGGTCAGGTTCTCGATCAAAGTCAGCGTGTCGATGCCTGCCCCGCCGGTGTTCTGCGCACCCGTCTGCACAAGGTTAACAGTGACACCGGCGGTCGCTGTCGCGTAGGATGCATCGTCAATGCCGGCGCCACCGTTCAGTATGTCATTCCCCGCGCCGCCTTCCAAAATGTCGTCTCCGGCGTTACCGAAGAGGCTATCATTGCCGTTCCGGCCGCTGAGCGTGTCGTTGCCGTCTCCGCCCCGCAGGACATTGGCAGCATTGGTTCCCAGCAGCGTGTCATCGAAGCTGGATCCGGTCAGGTTCTCGATGGAAGTCAGCGTGTCGATGCCCGCCCCGCCGGTGTTCTGCGCTCCCGCCTGCGCAAGGTTGACAGTCACCCCAGCGGTCGCAGTGGCGTACGATGCCTCGTCAGTGCCGGCGCCGCCGTTCAGGGCGTCGTTGCCCGGCCCCCCGATCAGAATGTCATCGCCGAGGCCACCAAAGAGGGTGTCATTGCCGTTCCGGCCGCTGAGCGTGTCGTTGCCATCTCCGCCCCGCAGGACGTTGGCTGCATTGTTTCCGAGCAGCGTGTCATCGTAACCGGAACCGGTCAGGTTCTCGATCGCCGTCAGCGTATCGATCCCCGCCCCACCGGTGTCCTGCGCAACGGTCACCGCAAGGTCAACGGTCACCCCGGCCGTCGCCGTGCCGTATCTGGCTTCATCGACCCCCGCCCCGCCATGAAGCGTGTCGTCGCCGTCACCGCCGTCCAGGATGTCGTCGCCATCCCGGCCGATCAGGGTATCGTTGCCGGCGAGGCCCCTCAGAAAATCGTTGCCGCCGTTGCCGTCGAGCCGATTGTCGAGGCCGGAACCGGTGATGGTATCGCCCAGCGCGCCGCCCGTGACGTTCTCCACCCCGGTGACCGTGTTGACCGGGCCGAACGGATTGCCGAAGCTGTCGTAGACCTGCGAGGTCCCCGCGGCGAGGCTGATCGCGACGTAGTAGTTCACGAAGGCCGAGAAGTCGTACCGGTCGGTTCCGCCCCCGCCGTCGACATTGTCGCCGTACTCGCCGTCGAGGACGTAGATCACGTCGTTGCCGGCGCCGCCGTTCACGGTGTCGGTCCCGAACCCGCCATAGAGCTGATCGTTACCCGCGCCGCCGTACAGCGTGTCGTTGCCGATGCCGCCATAGATCGTGTCGTTGCCGGCCTGTCCGTCGAGGACGTTGTTGCCGCTGTTCCCCGTGATGGTGTCGTTGTTCTGCCCGCCCACGACGTTTTCGATCGAGACCAGGTTGGCGAACACCGTTGCTCCGATCCGGGCGGTGTTGTCCTCGAGGCTGATGATCCAGTTGTCGCCGATATTGCTGTACGACCAGTCGCCGGTGTCGTTGCCGGCGCCGCCGTCCATCAGCTCGCCGGGGCCGCCGAAGTTCTGGATGAGCACGTCGTCCCCGGCGCCGCCATAGAGCTGGTCGGTCCCGGAACCGCCGTCGAGAATGTCGTTGCCGGCGCCGCCGATCAGGATGTTGTTTCCGGACGACCCGGTGATGACGTCGCCGAGCGCGCCGCCGGTGACGTTCTCGACATTGGCGACGGTGTTCTGCGGACCGAACGCAGCGCCGCCGCTGCTGTAGACCTGGGACGTTCCCGCTCCGAGATCGATCACGACGTAATAGTTGGCGAAGCTCGCGAAATTGTAGGTATCGGTCCCCGCGCCGCCATCGACATCGTCGCCGAACTCGCCGTCGAGCACATAGATTGTGTCGTTGCCGGCGCCGCCGTTCACCGTGTCCGTGCTGAAACCGCCGTAAAGCTGGTCGTCGCCGTCGCCGCCGTTCAGAATGTCGACGCCAAACCCGCCATAGATCGTGTCGTTGCCGGCCCCGCCGGAGAGCGTGTCGTTGCCGCTGCCGCCGTCAATGACATCGTTGCCGCCCTGGCCATCGATGATGTTGTCGCCGCTCGACCCGGTGATGGTGTCGTTGCCCTGGGTGCCGATCACGTTCTCGAAGTTCGTGAACGTGGCGCTGAAGAGCGTGAACGAGCCGGAGGAGAGGTTGATCGTGGCTGTGAAGTTGTCCGCCGACAGGTCGATCGTGTCGATGCCGGTGCCGCCGTCCCAGGTGCCGCCGGTGACGAAGAGATTCTTGATCGTGTCGTTGCCGGCGCCGCCGCTGACGGTGTTGGTGCCGGTGTCCTCGATGTAATCGTCCCCGTCGCCGCCGTTCAGCGTGTCGTTGCCGTCGCCGCCATAGAGCGTATCGTTGCCGGCGCCGCCGTTCAGGACGTCGTTGCCGTCGTCGCCGGTCAGATAGTCTGCGCCGTCGCCGCCGTTCAGCGTGTCGTTGCCGCCGAGGCCCTTCAGCGTGTCGTCGCCGGTGCCGCCGTTCAGCGTGTCGTTGCCTTCCATCCCGTACAGGTTGTCGTTGCCCGCATTGCCGGTCAGCGTGTTCGCGCCGTCATTGCCGTAGATCGTGTCATGGCCGGTGCCGCCGATCGCGTTCTCGATAAGCGACGCGGTGTTCCCCTGGTAGAGCAGCGCGTTGTAGATGTTGCCGCTCGCATAGACGCCGCCGCCGAGATAGGAGAGCTGCGCGCTCGAGAAGGTCGAATCCGCGCCGGGCGCAAGGTCGATGAAGAGATTGGTCGTGTAGTTCGACAGATCGTAGGTGTCGATGCCGCCGCCGTCCCAGATCGTCGCGAAGATCCGGTTGCCGCCGGGATTGATCGCGGCGACACCGTTGACGAATGTCTGGCCCGTGGTCGGCGACCAGGAATAGACGGTATTGCCGGAGTTCACCGAGTAGTCCGCGCCGTACATGTATTGCAGCGCGGCGATGTCCAGCATCATGAAGGTCTGCGGCGCACCCCAGGTCTCGTAGCTGTATCCGCTCAGCGGACCGCCGACATAGGTGCGGTACGTCATGATGGAATATTCGAGCGAGTCATAGGCGGCTGGCAGGGCGCCGTAGGCACCGCCCGTATGACCGTGCGCGAGGCCGAGCGAGTGGCCGAGCTCGTGCAGAACCGTGTGCCAGTCGTAATTGCCGGCCGTCGGATTGCGACCGCTCCCGCCAAAGAAGGCGTCGCCGCCCCAGATGCTGTTGTGCGGATAATAGGCGTAGGCCGTGCCGGGATCGGACGTGTTCGCGACGCGGATCGTGCCTGCGCCTGATCCGCTGCCGGCATAGGTGATCGAAAGGTTGGTGAAACCTTCGACCGAGAACCCGGCCGCGCCCGACGGCTGGGTGTAGATGAAATCGTTCAAGCCGAAATGGACGGCCACCATCTGCTGCGCGCTGACCTGGCCGAAATTGTTCAGCGGCTCTTCGGTCGTGTAGCCGGCCTGGTAGTCGGCGGTCGAATCCGGGTCACTGTAGCTGATCGATCCGTCGGACCAGCGGACGCCGCTGAGAAGACCGTCGATGCGCTGGTCGCCGGAGGCGGCGACGGCAGCAGTCGTGTCGCCGGAGCCGTTCTCTTCGGGCGCTGGAGGCGAACCCGCACCCGCGACGGCACCGGTCGCATCCGGCTGATCGGACGGCGCCAAGGGATCGGACAGGCCGTGCTCTTCCGTGACATCCGGTGCGGAGCGCGCGGCAGGCGTGCCGTCCAGCGGACCGATCAGGCTCGCGTCGGCGAACGGCGCGGCCGCGGCCTCGTCCTCTGCAACGGAGGTGGCCAGGTTCGCCACCCGGATGTCCGGCGCGGAAACCCGGGCAGACGCGTAATCCGCGTCGGACGTGCGGCCGGCATGCCCGGACGCATCGTCATCGCCGTCGTGGCTCGTGGATGGAGCACTCGGGGCTGGCTCGGGCTTCAGGTCATCGACGAGATCCGAGAGGGCGGGCCACGCGGCGGGCGAGTCCTCTGCAAAGCTGAACTCATCCACTGCGAATTCGAAGCCTGAATGACGCGGATCGTTCGTCATGACACCCTCCCCGGCGCGGCATCTGAAGTAGTTTTGCTCCCCCCATATTCCCGGTTGCGCAGCCAAATGCACGGACAACCGACGCGGGGCGCAGATCTTCTCTTGTGCCGACTTGAGGTGAGCACAGTATCATGCCCGTTCTCATCTTGAAAGCAGGTACATGCGTCCGGAGACTTGCAGAAAAAGCGGGGCAACTTTGCGTAAACCCGACGAGGGCGGGTACGTGCCGGCTCATGACTGCAACGGTCGTATGACGCAAGTCGCCGCGGCTCAACCGCCTGCAAAGCTTCACCTTTCCCGGTCGCCCCCCGGGGACGGGATGGTCTGACCCGACTGCGAAGCCGCGGGTGTTCGTTCGAGACGCGTGCAGGGACGGGTGCACCAGGAAAGGCTGGCCCGGCGCCCTCCGCTCGCGGCCTGCGAACACGAAATCGCCTCTATTGCACCGGACGCTTTCCGACCTCGCCTGATCGCGCGATGCTGCACATGATCGTCCTGAAGAGGTTTCATTCGGCGCCTGCGGCCGTAATCCTCGCCATCGCCGCAGGATCTGCATGCGCCGATACAGGTCGCCTTACCGGAGGGCACGGCCCCATGACCGCAGACAAGGAAGCAATCGTCGCGGCGCAATCCGAACGGCCGAAACGCGCCGGAGAGATGCCGCCGCCGCCGGACTACGAGGCGGTCATGGCAGACGAGTTCCGGCACGCCAGGCAGGCCGGCACGAACGCCGCCCTGATACGGTTCATCGCCCGCCATCCGCAGCACCGCCTCGCCGATGAGGCGCGCACTTTGCTCTCGCGCCGGCCGGCCGCCGACCCGCCGGGCGGCAGCGGCGATCCCGATGCCGACATCTATCGCGCCTTCGATCAGGCGCGGCGGGATCGCACGTTCGGCAGCTTCATCGCCCGCCACCCCGAGCATCCGCTCGCCGAAGAAGCCCGGCGGATGATGCGGGCGGCGTCCGAGGCCAAGTGATCGACGGGTCTCCGCGCTGACGGTGCGCATCTCCGGGCGAGGCGGGGAACGGCGGTAGCCGCACGACTGCCATCTCGCCGCCCCCGCCGGCTTCACACGGCAGGAGCGAAGGACCGCGATCAGGTCGCGATCGGAGAGAGGTGCGGACCTTCCGGGCAACCTGCACGGTCGAGCGCGTCGCGCACCTTCACCGCCAGATCGGCATAGGTGAATGGCTTGGTGATGAGCTGGACGCCCGCTTCCAGCCGCCCGTTGTGCACGATGGCGTCGCGCGCATAGCCGGTGGTGAAGAGGACCTTCAGGTCCGGGCGTACGGCGGCCGCAGCGCGCGCGAGGTCGGCGCCGGTCATGCCGCCGGGGAGGACGACATCGGTGAAGAGGAGGTCCACCCGCGGCTCTCGAGCGAGATGGCGGAGCGCGGCCGGCGCGTTGCGGGCCGCGGAGACCGCGTTGCCGGG
>JAEZEK010000018.1 GCA_023417735.1 Pseudomonadota bacterium
ACGGTGCCCCGGGGGTCCGCCCGGGGGGGGGGTTCGCCCCCGCCGCCCGGCGGGGCCTCCACACCCAAGGAAGGGCGCAGGTCAGACGATGTTCGAGAAGTCCATGTCCGCGTCCGATCCCGCGCCCTCGAGCACGATGCCGGTTTCGAAGATGCCGTCGCCGTCCAGGTCGGACACGAGGTAGCCCGTATTCGTCCACGCGTTCCAGGTGAAGAAGTGGGTGAAGCCCCAGACATGGTCGTTGGCGAAATTGGCGGCCTCCTCGATCGAGTAGGCCGCACTCGGGTAGTACCACCAATAGCCTGACGTCCAGTAAGACCAGCCCGGCTGCCACCAACTGCCCACCCAGCCCCACCAGGGCGACCACCATCCCGGCGTCCACCAGCCGGGCGTCCAGGTCCAGAAGCCGTAGATGTAGGTCTCGGTGTAGATCCAGCTCTCGTAGTAGTTCGAGAACGTGGCCGCGACCGGCATGTCGATCCAGTCGAGCGCCGCGTCCCAGTCGAGGATCACGTCGGCCGACCACCAGGCGACGCCGCTGTCGCCGAGCGCGAAGCTGAAGGTGTCGGACGCCACCGGTCCGGCTTCGGCGTCGCCCCGGAGGAAGTCCTGCCCCGCACCGCCGACGAGCACATCGCTTCCGTCCCCGCCGGCCAGGTGGTCGTCGCCCTCCTCGCCCTGGAGGATGTCCTCGCCGGCGCCGCCGATCAGCGTATCGTGGCCCGTGCCGCCCGAAAGCACGTCGTCTCCGCCGCGTCCCTCCAGCCTGTCGTCTCCCTGGCCGCCGGCGAGCATGTTCCCGAAGCCGTTTCCGATCAGGGTGTCGCCGAAGTCGGAGCCGAGAATGTTCTCGATGCTCATGAGGGAATCAGTGCCGCCGAAGCCGTCCAGGGCGATACCTGAGGCGAGATTGACGGTCACCGCCGCGGGCGAGCTGCGATAATCCGCCGTGTCGGAACCGGCGCCCCCCTTCAGCGTATCATCGCCCGCCAGCCCGGCGAGGATGTCGTCGCCGCCGCCGCCGAGAAGGCTGTTGCCCAGGCTGTTTCCCGTCAGCCGGTCGCCGAAGGCGGAGCCGACCAGGTTCTCGACCGAGATGAGCCTGTCGATACCGGCGCCGCCGGTGTCCTGCGCGCCGGTCTTCGCCAGGCTGACGGTCACCCCCGCCGTTGTTCCGGCGTAGCTCGCCGTGTCGATCCCCGCCCCGCCGTGGATCAGGTCGTCCCCGGACCCGCCCGCGAGAACGTCGTCGCCGGCGCCGCCGTAGAGCGTGTCGTCGCCGCCGCCGCCGCGGATCGTGTCGTCGCCGGCGCCGCCCCAGATCGCGTTCGCCTGCCCGTTGCCCGCGAGGGTGTCGCCGAAGGCGGAGCCGACCAGGTTCTCGATCGAGGCGAGCGTGTCGATGCCGGCGCCGCCGGTGTCCTGCGCGCCGGTCGCCGCCAGGCTTACGGTCACGCCCGCCGTTGTTCCGGCGTAGCTGGCCGTGTCGAGCCCCGCCCCGCCGCGGATCAGGTCGTCCCCGGACCCGCCGGCGAGAACGTCGTCGCCG
This sequence comes from Pseudomonadota bacterium, assembly GCA_023417735.1. Classification (GTDB taxonomy): domain Bacteria; phylum Pseudomonadota; class Alphaproteobacteria; order Rhizobiales; family Afifellaceae; genus Propylenella. The sequence continues at coordinate 1,550 of JAEZEK010000018.1, forward strand.
TCGCCGCCGTAAAGGGCATCGTTGCCGGATCCGCCGCGGATCGTGTCGTCGCCGGCGTCTCCGAACACAATGTCGTCGCCGCCATAGCCGTTGATGACGTCGGCACCCGTAGTCGCGCCGGGCACGTCGTTGTACCCGGCCGGTGGCACACGGCCGTCACCCGGCCGGTGGATGAAGTCCCGTCCGGATCCGCCGCTCACGATCGCCATTCTTCCCCCCGTCGGCTTGTTCTCTGTTCCGCGATTGCCATTCACGCGCTCCGCCGGCGGCGGACCGGGCCCATCCCCGATGCACCTGACGGTCGTCCTGGCTCGCGAATTCTTCCTGACAATTGAACGAATCCGGGTTTCTTAGCAATAGCCGATACGAACATTTTTATTCTATAAGTAGGTGCATGCTCTTGAAGCCGTCTTTGTTGGGTAACACACGAACGAATCACACGTTTTCTTGTCTCAGTATTTCCGCGGGGGACCCGCTCCATCCGAGCGGACGCTTCAATGGCATTGATGGATCCGTCATTCTTGTGAACGGGACGCGGGCGCCGCCCCGGCGTATATGCAGGGACGAACAAGCCGGTTCGCGGCTCGCCACGATCGAATCCCATGACCCACCAGGCCTTGTCCTTCCGCGCAGGGATGCGCGCCATGGCGCCCATTGCCGTCGCCGCCTCGCCGTTCGGCATGGTCTTCGGCGCGCTGGCCGCCCAGCGCGGCATGCCGTTCGAGGAAATCATGCTCATGAGCATGATCGTCTATGCCGGCGCGTCCCAGTTCGTCGCCCTCGAGCTCTGGCGGTTCCCGCTGCCGGTGTGGACGATCGTCCTTTCGGTGCTGGCGGTGAACTTCCGCATGGTGCTCTACAGCGCCGCACTCGGGCGCAAGCTCCGGGACTGGCCGCTCGCCGGCCGGCTCGGCGCATTCGCCTTCCTGACCGACCCGCTCTACGCGCTCGCCGAGATGGCCGGACCGCGGCTCGGAGCCTCCTACTATTTCGGCATGGCCTTGCTCCTCTATGCGGGCTGGCAGGCCGCCACGGCGTTCGGGGCGCTGTTCGGGTCGTTCATTGAGGATCCGCATGCGGTCGGCCTCGACTTCGTCCTCACCGCCTATTTCACGGCGCTTCTGGTCGGCTTCCGCCACAGGCGCAACGCCGTTCCGATCGTCGTCGCAAGCGCCGCCGCCGCCGTCGGCGTCCATGCACTCGTCGGCTCGCCCTGGCACATGGGGGCAGGGGCGCTCGCCGGGATCGCGGCCGCGGCGTTGCTCGCAAACCGGCCTGGGAGGACGGCATGAGCGATCCGTGGCAGGGCACGCTGCTCATCCTTCTCCTCGGTCTCGTCACCTACGGCACGCGCGTGGCCGGCGATCTCGTCCTCTCCCGGTTCGAGCGTATCCACCCGCGGGTCGAGGCTGCGCTCGACGCCGTTCCGACCGCGGTGATGACGGCGCTCGTGGCGCCGATGGCGCTCTCCACCGGCCCCGCCGAGACGATCGCCGCGCTGGCGACCGTTCTCGCGGCGTTGAAGCTGCCGGCGAACGCGGCTCTCGCGGTCGGTGTCGCGGCCGTGGCCGGGCTCCGATACGTCGGCGTCTGAACCGCTGGTCGGTGCGGCACGGCCGGTCCGGCGCCCCCGCGCCGGAACGCGATCGGAGCCCGGGAGAGGGCCGCGTATTTTACCGTGTCTTAACCCCGGCAGGGCACGAGTCGTTCACCTTGTGCCACGCTGGAGATTTGTCATGGCGTCCTCCGCGCTCGCCCGCTTCTGCACAATCGCCTGCATCGCCGTCGCCGGCTCGGCGCCGGCCTTCGCGGCCGACGTTCCCGGCTACGGATACGATGCCGGTCCGGCTTCCCGTCCGGCGACCTGGTCCGGACCGTACCTCGGCGTCAGCCTCGGCGGCGGCGTCGGCAATCACGACTCGACCTATTCGGCCGGCGGGGCGCCGGTCGCGGGGGTGAACGGCGTCGGCGGCGAGGGCTTCGTGATCGAGGGCTCGCTCGGCTACGACGCCCAGGTCGGCGGCAATCTCGTGGTCGGCGTGCTCGGCGACATCTATTGGTCGAATGTCGGCAGCAGCGCATTTGCAGTCATGGGCGGCACCCGCGTCGATGCCGATCTCGACGCGCAATGGGGCTTCGACCTGCTGGCCCGCGCCGGCATCACGGTCAATGCGACCACGCTCCTCTATGCGCTCGGCGGCTACAGCTGGGAGAAGTTCGAGGCGAGCTTCGTCGCAACCCCGGGGGGCTTCGCCGGACGGGACACGGAGAGCTTCCACGGCTGGACCGCCGGCGGCGGCATCGAGACCAAGCTGACGGACTCCGTCTCGCTGAAGGCGGAATACAGGTACACGCGGCTCGGCGACGCGACCTATGCGGTGCCGGGCGGCGGCGCGCTCCGGGTCGAGCCGTCGACGCACAGCGCCCGCGTCGGCATCAACTACCGCTTCGGCCAGTCCGCCGCCTTCTAGCCGCCGCGCCGAGGAGCAGGGCCGCCGGGAACCAGAGCGTCAGGTACTCGACCGAGAGGCTGGCCAGTTCGACCTTGCGGTCGACCATCCCGCAGACCAGGCCGAACACGAGGAGCGGCAGCGCAATCCGGTCGGGCCCGGATCGCGCCCGCCATGCCGCGAGCAGAAGGGCGGCATAGACGGCCGCGAGGAGCCCCGCGGCGACCGCGCCGCCCTGCAGCAGCGCGGAGAGAAGGATGTTGTGCGGCATGTGCAGCTCGAGGTCGCCCGGCAGCCGGAACGACAGGCGCGTTCCGGCCCCGTAGCCGACGAGGGGATGGCTCTCCGCGTAGGCGAGCGCCTGCCGCCAGAGCTCCGGCCGGTGGGATAGGCCGCGCGCGGGGAGATCGTCGAGGCCGACGAAGGCGATCATCCCGATCCCGATCGCCGCCGCCACGGCGAGCACCGGCAGCCATGCCCGACGCAGCGCACCCAGCATGATGATCGCCAGTGCGAGCACGAGCCCGACCAGCGGCCCGCGGCTCCCGCTGAGCACCACGGCAGCGATCAGAACGGCGCAGGCAGCCGCGGACAGCAGGGCGCTGCCGATGGCGGGCCGTCCGCCGAACGCGCGGGCCGCGACGATGACGGCGGCGGCGCCGAAGGAGATCCCGGCGAGAACGCTGTTCCACGCCGCGCCGAAACCGTGCAATCGCAGCGTGTCGTCGGGCACGAGGAGGAAGCGCACGATCGCGCCGGCTGCGAGCCCTGCGGCGATGGCCGCGAAAACCCGCTCGGCTCGGATCAGCAGACCGGGCCGGTCGGCCCTGAGGAGCGCGTAGGCCGCGATGAAGGCGACGATGGTGACGCCCTTGCCGAATTGCTCCAGCGTGGTGCCCGGCCGAAGCGGATCGGACCAGAAATGGCTCGCCCACAGCCAGAGCAGGTAGCCCAGGATGAGTCCGGCGGCCGGCCATCGGATCGCCAGGACGGGCATCCGCCGGAACCCGAGCAGGGCGAGCAGGGCTGCCGGCCCGAGCGCGCCGGCGGCGCCGAGCGCCGGCCCAGACAGGAAGAGCGGCGCTGAAAGGGTCAGGCCGGCGGCTCCCGCAACGAGCAGGCCGAGGCGCTGGGCGGTCGCGTCGGCCTCGGGCAGCGGCAGGCTCCGCCCGCTCAGTAGGTTTCGGTCGGCCACTCGTACGCTTCCGACAGCGGCACCTGCATGGTCTGCTCCACGAGGTACTTGGCGACCCGGGCGCCGTCGCACATGGCGTGTGCGCGTCGCCAGCCCCGCTCCGCTGTTTCTCTCAGTTCCTGGTCATGCTCGAGGAAGTGGCGGATGCGCTCGACGAGTTCACCGGCAGAGGAATAGAACAGCGCCTCGTCCTCCCGGTACATCCGGTCGAAGCCGCTCACGCGGTCGATCGTGGTGAGCACGCCGTTGCCGAGCATATGCCCCATCCGGTCGGAGGCGTAGAGATAGCCGTCGTTGCGGATGTTGAGATTGAGGCCGATTCGGCTGCCGCCGAGGGCTTCGATGTAGTCCATCCCGTAGAGGTGCGGGTTCCCCGGAAGGCCGGGCAGCGCGAAACGGCGGCCGGGAAGCGCGGCCCTCAGCTGGCGCGCGATCGCCTCGTTCTCCGTGGGGATGCCGTCCCACATGCGGCGTGCGTGCGGATTCCGGCTGGAGAAGAAGAGGTCGTAGCGCGGCGCCTGCTCGGCGAAGGCGCGGCCGCTCTCGATGCTGGAATCCACCGGGTTCGGCATGTAGGCCGCGATCTTGCCGGGTCGCGCGAACTGCCGCAGCTCGTCGCCCGCGGTGGTCACGAAGGTGGCGTCGACGACGTCGAGCTTCCGGCCGATCTTCACGCAATTGGAGGGCACGAACAGCGCGTCGTGGTTCCACTGGGCGATCCGCACCTCCGGCAGGATCGCCCGTATCTCGGCGAGCGTGTCGGGGCGGATCACGTCGGCATGGCCGAGCAGGACGAGATGCGGGCGGATGTTCCGGCAGGCGTTGACGAGCTTGCGGTTGGTCGGGCCCACGCCGAACTTGCGGTGCTTCAGGATGCCTTCCGCCCGCGCGACGTCGCGGTCGCTGAAGTCGAACACGGCGTATCCGAGCCGGACCAGGCCGAAGCTCAGCTTCCGCGCCGTATGGTAGGCGAAGGCGAGGTCGTTCTTCGTCTCGAAGTTGGAAACGTGGATGATCCGCATGAGTCCGGATTCGAGACCAGGCTGCCGGGTGGTGCGATCGGTGCCGGGACGCCGCTGCGTCCGCCCCCCCAAGGCCCGGCTTAGGGCAAACGGCCGCGTCTGTGAAGGCTCGTGGGCCGGGGGCGAGCGACCGTCGCAGGTCCGATTTGCCGGCTGACCTCTTGCATCCGCCTTTGTGGTGGCGCAACGGCTTCTCTCAATCTGCATTCCTGTGGCTGCGGAGTTCGGATGCGGGTCCTCGTCGCCGTCAATCAGGGAAGCCGGAACGGCCGCGAGCCGCTCGATGCGGCGCTCGGCGTCTTCGCGCGGGCGGGCTACGATGTCGTCGTCGAGAAGGTCGCCAAATCGCGTCACGTCGACGGCCTGGTGCGCGCAAACGAAGGGAAGGCGGACCTCGTCGTGCTCGCGGGCGGCGACGGCACGATCCATCATGCCGCCCGGGCGCTGATCGAGACGGCGCTGCCGTTCGGGCTGCTTCCGACCGGGAGCGCGAACGACCTCGCCCGGAACCTCGGGATTCCGCTCGCCCTCGGACCTGCCGCCGAGGTCGTCGTCGACGGCGGACGGCGCGCGATCGACGTCGCCGAGGTCAACGGGGAACTCTACCTCAACGTGGCGCATCTCGGGATCGGTGCGGCGCTGGATTCGAGCGGCTCGAAGGCGCTGAAACGGCAGTTCGGCCGCTTCGGATACACGATGGCGGCACTCGGGGCGGTCGCACGCATGGCGCCGTTCGACGCGGAGGTCACCGTCGACGGAGCAGCGAGCAGCGTCACGGCCGTTCAGATCACGGTCGGGAACGGCCGCTTCTTCGGCGGGATGGGAACCGTGTCCGAGGCGGCGCGCATCGACGACGGCCTGCTCCACGTCTTTTCGGTCGAGCAGAGCAGCCGGCTCCGCCTCCTCCTCATGGTGCCGTCCTTCCTGACCGGGCACCAGGACCGCTGGAACGGAGTCGAAATCCGGACCGGGCGGGCCGTCACGATCTCGACCGGGCGGCCGATGCCGGTGCGGGCAGACGGCAAGACGGTCGCGCAGACGCCGGCGCGGTTCGCGATCCACCCGGGCGCCCTCCAGGTGTGCGCGCCGCGCGGCCCCGGCAGGTGATCCGGCCGCGGATCAATGGATAGCCGGCGCATTGCTGGCCTTTCCGTATTCTGGTAACATTTTTCATGTGGGAGGCCCGCGCATCGGGCGCCGGCCAATCCACGACAGGAGCCGGCAGCGCCGGCGGCGGACGTTCCGCCGGCTCGGGAAGGGGGAAACGTCATGCCACTGATAACCGCTCTCGCCATAAGCATCGGCGGGCTGGGTGCCCTCGCGACCTGGCTCTTTCTGGGTCCTCTCACCGGGGCCCTGCAGATCTGGGCCGCGTTCATCGCCTGGGGCTGCTTCTTCCATTCCGGCGGCAAGGAGCCTGCGCTGAAATCCACCATCATCTGCACCGTAGCCGGCGCCGTCATCGCCTGGATCACGCTGCTCGTCGTGACCCGCACGGGCCTTGCGGACACCCTCGGCCTGCCGCTCTGGGCTGCGATTTCCGTCGGTGTCGGCGTCGCCGCACTGGTGCTCCTGGCCAATGTGCCGATGTTCGCCACCATTCCGGCGATGGTCTACGGCTTCGCCGCGGTCGCGGCGTACACGCTGGCGGGCGGCAAGATCGCGGAGCTGACTGCGGCAAGCCTCGCAAACCCGCTCGTCACGATCGCGCTGTCGCTGGTGGTGGGCGCGCTCTTCGGCTACGCGTCGGAAAAGGTTGCCGGCGCCCTCATGGGTTCCCCGAAGTCGGCCGGAGCAGCACCCGCCCGACCGTAGGCGCGGAGCGCCGACCTGGCAGAGATCGGCGCCGAATCTACGGTGGGCGTGCGCCGCCCACCGTCTGGGGTCGCTCCGGCGCGGGTTCCGGCACCGGCGGGCGGATGCTATGCCCTGCCAATCTCGCCGGATCAGGAGCATGCCCTATGCAGGGGTGCCCGTGCCATGATCTGCTCGGCGCATGACAAGCCCGAAGATCCTCCTCGCCGGTGATCCCCGCATCAGCGGCTTCTCCCGGAGCGCCGACAAGCCGCCCGGCGGGGGGCGGCTCGTCATCGGCTGGCGGGAATGGGCGAGCCTGCCCGGCCTCGGCATCGGCCTGATCCATGCGAAGATCGACACCGGCGCGAAGACGTCATCGCTTCACGCCGGCTCCATCGAGCCTTTCGAGAAGGACGGCGCGCCCTATGTTCGCTTCGACGTGACAGGCGAGGGCGCGGACACGCCCTGGCACGAGGCGAAGATCGTGGACCGCCGGCAGGTGCGCAGTTCCAATGGCGGGGTCGAGACCCGGTACGTGATCCGGTGCGACCTCGGTCTGGCCGACCGGGTGTGGCCGATCGAGCTCAGCCTCACCAACCGGGAGCGGATGGATCTCCCGATGCTGATCGGCCGCGAGGCGCTCGCAGGGCGCGCGCTCGTCGATGCGGCGCGGTCATGGCTTTGCGGCCGGCCGGACTTCCGTCGCCGCGCGACACGGGCGCGGCGATCGGCTAAAGCCACCGCCGGCTAGATTCTGGAGAACGCCCGATTGAAGATCTGCATGCTCGCCCGCAATCCGGATCTCTATTCCCACAAGCGGATCTGCGAGGCGGCGAAGGCCCGCGGCCACGACATCGACGTCGTGAACACGCTGCGCTGCTACATGAACATCACGTCGCACCGGCCGGATCTCCATTACAACGGCGAGAGGCTGGAGGGCTACGACGCCGTCATTCCCCGGATCGGCGCCTCCGTGACCTATTACGGCCTCGCGGTCCTGCGGCAGTTCGAAATGATGGGCGTGTGGCCGCTCAACGAATCGGTCGCGATCGGCCGCTCGCGCGACAAGCTGCGGGCGCTGCAATTGCTGGCGCGCGCCGGCATCGGCCTGCCGGTGACGGCGTTCGCGCACGATCCGAAGCAGACGGCCGAAGTGCTGAAGCTCGTCGGCGGCCCGCCCGTCATCATCAAGCTGATCGAGGGCACTCAGGGCATCGGCGTCGTGCTGGGTGAAACGGAGAGTTCCGCGAAGTCGGTGATCGAGGCGTTCCGCGGGGCGAACGTGAACATCCTCGTTCAGGAATTCATCCGCGAGGCCGGCGGCGCAGACATTCGCGCCTTCGTGATCGGCGGAAAGGTGATCGCCGCAATGAAGCGGCAGGGCCCCGCCGACGAGTTCCGTTCCAATCTCCACCGGGGCGGGGAGGCGAAGCCGGTGAAGCTGACGCCGGAGGAGCGGTCCACGGCCATCCGCGCGGCGAAGACGCTCGGGCTGAACGTCTGCGGCGTCGACATGCTGCGCTCGAATCACGGGCCGGTCGTGATGGAGGTGAACTCCTCGCCCGGGCTGGAGGGCATCGAGCGGGCCTCCGGCGTCGACGTGGCGGGAATGATGATCGCCTTCCTCGAGCGGCACGCGGAACCCAACAAGACGAGGACGCGCGGCCGGGGCTGAGCCCCAGCCGAGCCGCCCAGGCCAGCCGATTGGGTCAGCCCGGCGGCAGCGCGTCGATGCTCTCGAGGTAGGGCTTGATGTCGAGGAGCGGCGTGCCGTCGAGGCAGTCGAGGGCGTCGACGTCGATCACGCCCCGATCCGGGTCGCAGGCGAGAACGCGCACCACGGACAGCGCGATCGGGTTCGGCCGGACCGGCGAGCGCAGCGAGAACACCCCGACGGGAGCGCTCCTGTGGCGCGGCGTCTGCACGATCAGGTCGCGCCGGGCCTGATCCATCCAGTAGAGCACGATCAGCCGGTCGCCGGCCGCGATGTCCTTCAGGCCGGCGCGCCACGGCGGATCGATCTCGAGGCGTGCAGGGAGGGTCCGCTCTCGAGCCTCGCGCGGATTGTGCGGGCAGGCGCTGCGCTCGTGCCAGGGCGTGCGCGCGCGGCCGATATAGACGAGGCCGGCATCCGGGGGCCGGGACGCCGGATCGAAGGGGAGGGCGATCTCGCCCGTTCGCTGATCCTGCACGCCTGCCTCCTTGCTGCACGCCTCTGCATATCGTGCCGCGACGGCAAAGGCACCCGGCTGGACTTGTCCTCCGCCGAGTAACGATATAAAGATATCCGCATATGCGCTTCGAGGGCGATCGGGTGGGTTCGACAGTCGTCAGGTTGGTGGACCAGTTGAAGGCGGCGGGCGAGCACAGCCGGCTGCGTCTGCTCGCGCTCCTTGCGGAGGGCGAACGGACCGTGAAGGACCTGACCGACATCCTGGGCCAGTCGCAGCCGCGCGTCTCGCGCCACTTGAAGATCCTGGCGGATGCCGGGCTCGTGGCGCGGAACCCGGAGGGATCCTGGGTTTACTACCGCCTCGCCGAGGATGATGCCGAGGTCGCGCGCGCCCTTCTCGGCGGGTTGGACCGGAGCGACCCGACGCTCCGGCGCGACCGCGACCGCCTGGAGGTGCTGCGGCGCCAGGCGCAGGAGGACGCGGAGCAGTATTTCAGCCGGCATGCCGAGGAATGGGACCGCATTCGGTCCCTGCACGTGCCGGAGCGCGAGGTGGAGACCGCAATCCTCGCCGCCGCCGGCCCCGGACCGTTCCGCTCCATGCTGGACATCGGCACCGGCACCGGGCGCATGCTGGAGCTCTTCGCCGATCGCTACGACAGGGCGCTCGGCATCGACCTCTCCCCGGCCATGCTCGCCGTGGCGCGCTCGAAGCTGGAGCGCGCCGGCATCACCAATGCCCGGGTGCGGATCGGCGACGGCACCAACCTTCCGGTCGTCCGCGAGAGCTTCGACCTGGTGGTCGTCCACCAGGTGCTGCATTTCCTCGAGGATCCGCAGCGGGCGCTCGCCGAGGCGGCGGACGTCCTCGCGCCGGGCGGGCGCCTGCTGGTGATAGATTTCGCGCCGCACGCGCTGGAATTCCTGCGCGAGGAGCACGCGCACCGCCGCCTCGGCTTCGGCCAGGGCCAGGTCGCGCAGTGGATTTCCGCTGCAGGGCTGAACCTGAGGGCCGCCGAAGATCTCGCTCCCGCGGTCGGCTCCGACGCGGGCCTCACCGTGACCATCTGGTCGGCCGAACGCATTGCCGCCGGTCGGTCCGCTACGACAGAAGCAGGGGAGTACGCCTGATGACGAGCCATGCCCAGGGCCATCCGGCCCCCCGCACCGACCGCTACGCGATCTCCTTCGAGTTCTTTCCCCCGAAGAGCGACGTGCAGCTCCAGAACCTGAACGCGTGCGTCGACCGGCTGAAGGCCTACCAGCCGGCATTCGTCTCGATGACCTACGGCGCCGGCGGCACGACGCGCGAACGGTCGCTCGTCGCCGTCCGGGACATGATCCAGGCGAGCAACCTCGCAACGGCCGCTCATCTCACCTGCGTCGGCGCGAGCCGGGACGAACTCGATGCGGTGATCGACACGTTCGAGGAAGTGGGCGTGCGGCGCTACGTGGCGCTGCGCGGCGATTCGGAAGGCGGCATGACGCAGCCCTACGAGCCGCATCCGGAAGGCTTCACGCACACGGCCGACCTCGTCCGGCGCCTGAAGGACCGTGGGGCGGACGACATCTCCGTCTCGGCCTATCCCGAGAAGCATCCGCACAGCCCCGACTGGGACGCAGAACTGGACACCCTCAAACGCAAGATCGACGCCGGCGCCGATCGCGCGATCACCCAGTTCTTCTTCGAGAACGATCTGTTCGAGGCCTATCTGGAGCGCGTGCATGCCGCCGGGATCGCGATCCCGATCGTGCCCGGCATCATGCCGATCAACGATTTCCGTGGCGTCTGCAATTTCGCGCGGCGCTGCGGCGCGAGCATACCCGACCGCCTGCAGGACCGGTTCGCCGGGCTGGACGCCGGCACCGACGGCCACCGGCTGATGGCTGCCGCCGTCCTTGCGGAGCAGATCGCCGACCTGGTTTCCCGGGGCGTGACGACGTTCCACATCTATACGCTGAACAAGGCGGATCTTCCCGAGGCGATCTGCCGGTTCCTCGGCATTCCCGCCTGTGGAGAACAGCGAGCGGCCGCCTGACGCTCGCTGCTCGATTCAGGTCACGGGGTGGCTCCGCCGACCGTTACAGCACCCCGACGACGATCGCACCGATGAACGCGAACGCTGCACATATCGCGATCAAATTCAGAGGCTTCGCTAAGATCATCGTAGTGGCCTCGCTCTGATCTGCACGGCGAGTGTAATTCATCCCGTCCCGGATCGAAAACAAAGATTGTGCTGCGGCGCACAACAGAGGCCCCGAAGCGCTGCGCTGCACCTGCCGGGAACCTTTGCGTCCGCGGCATTGTTGTCTCTGCGCCGATTTCCGGAGCACGCTCTGACCAGGTTCATCTCGGATGAAGGGCGGGGGTTCCTCCGGAGCGCTTGGAGGCGCGCATGCCACTGCTCGTACGGTTCGTACTCGTGAACTGTGGCCTCGGCTGCCTCGCGGGTCTCGCCGTGGTGGCGCTTCTCCTGGCGCTCGACACCGGCGGCCTTGCCCAGCGGGTCATGCGCGCGGACCTGCCCGTCGTCGCGGTCGGGCTGCTCGCCTTGGGCTTTGCCACCACCTTCGGAGCCTGCGCGGTGTCCACCGCGGTTCTGCTGCTCGACGGAAGCGGCAGGGGTCTGCCGCGTCGCCGCTATCCCGCTCCGCTGCCGCGCCTCGCCCCCGCCCTACGGCGCAGGCGCTGAGGAAGGCTGCGGCGGAAACCCGCCGCAGCCGGTATCGTCACTGCTCGTAGGAGATGCGGTAGAGCGCGCCCGCCAGATCGTCGGAAACGAGGAGCGATCCGTCCGGCAGCTGCGCCACGTCGACCGGCCGTCCCAGGTACTCGCCGGTCTCCGAGAGCCAGCCCTCGGCAAAGGGCTTCGACTCGTTGGCGCTGCCGTCCTCGTTGAGCGAGGTGAACATGACCCGGGCCCCGACCGGCGTCGTCCTGTTCCACGAGCCATGCTGGGCCGAGAAGATCCCGCCCCGGTATTCGGCCGGGAACATGCGGCCCGTGTAGAACATCATGCCGAGATCGGCGGCGTGCGCCACCATCTCGACCTCCGGGAACACCACGTCTTCCGGCGGCTCGGAATCCTTGTACTCGTTCGTCCGCACGCTGCCGCCGCCGTACCAGGGGAAGCCGAAATGCTGGCCCGGCCCGGTGGCGCGGTTGAGTTCGCCGGGCGGGATGTCGTCGCCCATGCCGTCGACCTGGTTGTCCGTGAACCAGAGCTCGCCGTTCGCCGGGTTGAAGTCCTGCCCGACCGAATTGCGGATGCCGCGGGTGTAGACCTGCCGGCCCGAGCCGTCGCGCTCCATGCGGATGATGCCGCCGATGCCCCACTCGTTGTACTTATCGAGCTTCTCCTGGGCCGGCACGTTGAAGGGCTGCCCGAGCGAGATGTAGAGCTTGTTGTCCGGCCCGACGTCGCACACGCGCGCGGTGTGGTTGAAGCTCTCTTCGTCCTCCGGTATCAGCTCGCCCTTCTTCACGACCTCGCCCACGGCGACGTCCGGGCTCTCGTAGAAGAACTCGGCCGCGGGGAAGACGAGGACGCGGTTCTGCTCCGCGATGAACAGGAAGCCGTCCTTTGAGAAGCACACGCCGTTCGGGATGACGAAATCGATCGAGGGCGCGAAGCGCTTCACCTCGTCGGCCTTGCGGTCCTTGTTGCGGTCGGTGATCGCCCACACGGCATCCTTGCGCGTCCCCACGAAGGTCACGATCCCCTGCGGCCCGACGGCGATGTGGCGCGCATCGGGAACGACCGCGAAGAGCTCGATCTTGAAGCCGGACGGCATCTTGATCTTCTTGAGGTTCTCCCGGATCTGGTCTGCGAATTCCCCGGACTGGTCCACCATCTCGAACTGCATGGAGGTTCCGGTCGTGCGGAACTGGCCGAGCCTCTCCATGTTGTCGCGGGACTGTGCCGTCGCGGCGCCCGCGAGCAGCGCCAGCGCGGCAGCCGAGGCCAACAACACCTTGTACATCTGGTTTTCCTCCCTCATCGCTCGACTGGAGCGAGCAAGGCAGAATACCACTGGCCCCGAGGCGA
>JAEZEK010000023.1 GCA_023417735.1 Pseudomonadota bacterium
CTCCAGAGCGGCCGGCCGCGCGGCACGGCAGATCCGGTGCCGCCGCGCCCGCAGGCGCGCCCGCGCAGCGGCTGACGATCAGGCCTGCGCCGGCTCCGCGAAGCCGGGGCAACTCACGCCGGTGCCCGCCAACCCGCAATAGCCGTTCGGATTCTTCGCGAGGTACTGCTGGTGGTAGTCCTCGGCGAAGTAGAACTCCGGCGCCTCGCGGATCTCGGTGGTGACGGTCCCGCGCCCGCGGTCCGACAGCGCCTGCTGGAACGCGTCGCGCGAGGCCGCGGCCTGGCGGGCCTGATCGGGCGTCGTGGTGTAGATCGTCGAGCGGTACTGGGTCCCGACGTCGTTGCCCTGGCGCATGCCCTGGGTCGGATCGTGCGCCTCCCAGAAGGTCTTGAGGAGGTCGGCGTAGCGGATCGCCTTCGGATCGTAGACGACCAGCACCACCTCGGCATGGCCGGTGCCGCCGCTGCAGACCTCCTCGTAGGTCGGGTTCGGGGTGACGCCGCCGGCATAGCCCACGGCGGTGACGTAGACGCCAGGGAGTTGCCAGAACAGGCGTTCGGCGCCCCAGAAGCAGCCGAGACCGAACACGGCGGTCTCCAGGCCCTCCGGATAGGGGCCCTTCAGCGTCCGGCCGCTCACGAAATGCATGTCGGCCGTCGGTATCGCATCCGCCCGGCCGGGCAGCGCATCCGCGGCGCTCGGCAGGGTCAGCTTCTTGGCGGGCCGGTCGAACAGGAACATTCTGTGCCTCCTTTCCGGAGCTCAGGCGTAGAATTCGCTCTCTTCGTCGAAGCGGTGGCGGCGTTTCGGGCGGCCGAGACGCAGGAGCACCGCGCCGAGCGCGACGAGAACGAGCCAGGCCGGGGCCGGCAGCAGCCATTCCGCGATCGCCGTCCAGAGCCAAGGCATTGAATACTCGTTCACGAGCGCGTTCTCGGCTCCGGTGAAGCTCCCAGGGGCCACCTGGAACCAGATCTGGCCGAGCGGCGTCGCGACCAGCATGGAGGCCGCGATCGACTTCGCTGCGTCGACGACCGCCGAAACCAGTGCCGCGGCGATCAACCAGATACCGAGAAGACGCGCGATGAAGCGAAGCATGGACCGGAGATAGAGCGGCGCGCGCGCCTCTGCAATTCACCTGATGGTGCCGAAACCAGCGGAATTGCCTTGACCGCCTTCGCGCGTCCGCCGCCGATCACCACCCAAGGATGTTCTTTTCCCGGCTCACCGCTTGACAAGCGACAGCGGCGAGCGCATGTGAATGAACGTTCATTCTCACCACAGGCCAGAATCCGGACATGACGCACGCCGACGCCTTCGCGCGCCAGGAAGAGCTGCAGACCGAGCGCCGGGACCGCATCCTGGAGGCGGCCGACCGCTGCTTTTCACGTGCCGGCTTCCATCGCACAACGATGCAGGACGTCGCTGCCGAAGCCGGCATGACGGCAGGCAACCTCTATCGGTATTTCCCGTCGAAGGAGGCTCTCGTCCTCGGCCTGTGCGAGCGCGACCGATGCCGGGTCGCCGCCGACTTCGAAGGCTTCCGACCGGATTCGGCCGACTTCCTCGACGGGTTCGCATCGTTCGGCCGGAAGTTCTTCGAAGAGGCCGAGCGCGACAAGGCGGCGCTCTGCCTGGAGATCTGGGCGGAGGCGACGCGCAACCCGACGGTCGCCAGGGTCCATCTCGATTTCGACCGCGACATCGTTCGCCACCTGGTGAAGATCTTCGAGGCCGCGAAGGCGAACGGCAACATGGCGCCGGACGTCGATCCCGGCCCCGTCGCATCCATCCTCACCAAGCTCGCCGACGGGCTGTTCGTCCGCCGCGCCATCGACCCGGACTTCGATCCCCGACGCGAGGTCGCCGAGGTGTTCGCCGTGGTCGAGGCAATGCTTTCCGGGCGCGTGAAATTCCCCCGGACCGATGCAGAGAAAGAGTCCGCCCCATGCTCGTCAGCCGCCTCTTTGCATTCCTGATCCTCCTCGCCGCGATCGGCTGGATCGGCTCGGGCGTCCTCGGCCGGACCGATGAGCGGGCCGACGCCGCGCTCGCGCCGGCCGAGCAGGCCGCCGCGCCGGAGGTCCGGTTCCAGGTCGCGGCCATCGAGGCACGGGCCGAACAGCATGCGCGCTCGATCGTGCTGTCGGGCGCGACCCAGGCCGACACGCGCGCAAGCGCGGTCGCGCGCGGCAGCGGCATCGTGGTCGAGCTGAACGTGAAGCGCGGCGCGCGCGTGGAGAAGGGCGACGTGCTCGCCGTCCTCTCCGACGAGGCCCGCGAGGCTCAAGTGGCCGAGGCGACCGCACGGCTCGAGCAGCGCCGGACCGAGCTGAAGGCCAAGCTCCGCCTGATCGAGCGCGGCGTGTCGCCGGCCCTCGACAAGCCGCAGCTCGAGGCCGACATCCGCACCGCAGAGGCGGCGCTCGCGCAGGCCGAGGCCGAGCAGCGGCGCGGCGTCGTGACGGCGCCGATCAGCGGCACGGTGAGCGCCGTCCCGGTCTCGCAGGGACAAGCCCTCCAGGCCGGCGCCACCGTCGCCGAAGTGATCGCCCTCGATCCCATGCTCGCGGTGTTCGAGGTCGCGGAACGCCAGCTCGCCGGGCTGGAGATCGGCGACGAGGCGACGGTCACGCTGGTGACGGGCCAGACCGTGACCGGGCGGGTCCGCTTCATCTCCCCGACGGCGGCCGAGCAGACCCGCACCTATCGGGTGGACGTCGAGATCGACAACGCCGACGGCAAGATCGTGGACGGCGTCACCGCGCAGGTGGCGCTCCGCCTTGCCCCGGCCGAGGCGGTCAGGATCCCGCGCTCCGCCCTCACCTTCTCCACCGAAGGCAAGCTCAGCGTCCGCACCGTGGACGGCGAGGGCCGGGTCGGCTCCGTGCCGATCCAGATCGCCGAGGACGCGCGCGACACCGTCTGGGTCGCCGGCCCGCCCGACGGCGCGCGGATCATCGTGCAGGGCCAGGATTTCGTGAAGGACGGCCAGATCGTCGACGTCGTCGCGCAGCCGTCCCCGGCGAGCGTCGTCTCCAGGAAGTAGCGGCCATGGCCAATCCCGTCGATTATGCGATCAGCCATGCGCGGCTGACGATCGCGACCCTCATCTTCCTGCTGGTGGCGGGCTTCTCCGCCTACATGTCGATCCCCAAGGAGGCGGAGCCGGACGTCAAGGTCCCGATCATCTACGTCAACGTCACGCAGCGCGGGATCAGCCCGGAGGACGCCGAGCGGCTGATCCTCCGCCCGCTCGAGACGAGGCTCAAGACCGTCAACAACGTCAAGGAGATGCGCTCCTCGGCCTTCGAGGGCGGCGGCTACGTGCTCCTGGAGTTCGAGGCGGGCTTCGATTCCGACGTGGCGCTGGCGGACGTGCGCGCCAAGGTCGACGACGCGCGCTCCGAGCTGCCGAGCGACGCCGACGAGCCGCACGTGCAGGAGGTGAACCTTTCCCTCTTCCCCGTGCTCGTCGTGGCGCTCGGCGGCGACGTGCCGGAGCGCGCCCTGCTGCAGCTCGCCCGCCAGACCCAGACCGCGATCGAGCAGATCCCCGGGGTCCTCTCGGCCGACCTGAGGGGCGCGCGCGACGAGGTGGTGGAGATCATCGCCGAGCCGATGCTGATGAAGAGCTACGGCATCTCGCTCGACCAGCTGGCGCAGTCCTTCCGCGCCGGCAACAGCCTGGTCGCGGCCGGCGCGCTCGAAAGCGGGAGCGGCCGTTTCGCGGTGAAGGTCCCGTCGCTCATCGAGACGCCGGAGGACATCCTCTCCTTCCCCGTCGCCGCCTCGAGCTCGGCCGTGGTCACGCTCGGCGACGTCGCCGAGGTGCGGCCGACCTTCAAGGATCCGGAATCGATCACCCGGGTGAACGGCAAGCCCGCGATCGCCATCGAGGTGTCCAAGCGCACCGGCGCAAACCTCATCGAGACCGTGGACGCGACCCGCTACGTGGTCGAGGAGCTCAGGAAGAGCTGGCCGGCGACCGTCGAGGTGACCTTCACGCAGGACAAGTCGAAAGACATCCGCACCATGCTGCACGAGCTGCAGAACAGCGTCATCACCGCCGTTCTGCTCGTGGTCATCATCATGCTGATGGTGCTCGGCGGGCGCGCCTCGATCTTCATCGGCATCGCGATCCCCGCCTCGTTCCTGGCCGGCATCCTCGGCCTCCAGCTCGCCGGGCTGACCGTCAACATCGTCGTCCTGTTCTCGCTCATCCTGGCGGTCGGCATGCTCGTCGACGACGCCATCATCGTGTCCGAGTTCGCCGAACGGCGGATGTCGGAAGGCATGGCGCCGCGCGCGGCCTATTCGCTCGCGGCGAAGCGCATGGCGGGTCCGGTC
>JAEZEK010000093.1 GCA_023417735.1 Pseudomonadota bacterium
GAGGACGGCGGGAATCCGGATCATGCCCCAGAGCCCGGCCGCATCCGTGCGTTCGGCGTCTTCGCGGCGGTCGGAACGGCCCTGCGGCCGTCCGAACGGCGCGTCGTGGTGCGCTGTCATTGGTCCAATCGCTGGAACGCGATCCTCCCGCTTGAGGCGTGAGCGGGACCGGGTCAGGCCGCCGCCCGCTCCTCCGCCTGCAGTGGCGCGACGACACGGTGGTCCGACCGCAGCCGTTCGAACACGTCGATGGAGGACTTCGCGAGCCCCCTCAGCTGCGGGTCGATCGCCTCCTCGTCGCTGAAGGCGAATCCCTCCTCGGTGGCCGTGACGGAGACGAGCTGCGGTTCGTCGTGCTCGACGAGGCGAACCACCGCGCACTCGACCACGCGGCCGTCCTCGCGCGGCGCAGGGAGCACGAAGACGAGGTCGCCGCCCGCCGCGCGCGCAGCGTCGCGGACAGCCTCGGCGAGGTTCAGCTTCCCGGCCTCGGCGATCTCCAGCGCCATCTCGAATTCCAGCCTCGCCATGCGCTGCCTCCGTCACTCGCGGCGGGCGCCCGGACGATCCGGGCCGTGTGCCGCTACTCATTCCGTGACGGTGATGTAACGCACGGCTTGCGGCGACAGTTCGGTCCCATTTGGGTTTTTGTCGGGCCTCGACGCCGCTTGCGCTGCCGGTGCGAACGTCCTGATATGGAGGAAACCCGGGAGGAACGGCGATGCACGGCCTGATGCAGGATTGGCCCCTGCTCTGCCACAAGCTGATCGACCACGCCGCCATCTACCATTCGGGGCGCGAGATCGTCTCGCGCTCGGTCGAGGGCCCGATCCACAGGACGACCTACCCCGCTCTCCGCGAACGCGCGCTAGCCTGTGCCAAGCGGCTCGCCGCGAGCGGCATCCGCGAGGGCGACCGGGTCGCCACGCTCGCCTGGAACACCTGGCGCCACATGGAGGTGTGGTACGGGCTGCTCGGCATCGGCGCGCTCTATCACACGGTCAATCCGCGGCTCTTTCCGGAGCAGATCGCCTGGATCATGAACGATGCCGAGGACCGCATCGTCTTCGTCGACCTCACGTTCGTCCCCATCCTGGAGCAGCTCAGGGACCGGCTCCGCTCGGTCGAGCGGGTGGTCGTGCTCACCGATGCCGCGCACATGCCGTCAACGCCGCTCGACGCCGTGCCGTACGAGGACTGGGTCGCCGAGGAGGACGCGGATTTCACCTGGAAGCCGCTCGACGAGAACGCCGCCGCCGGCCTCTGCTACACGTCGGGCACGACCGGCCACCCGAAGGGCGTCGTCTATTCGCATCGCTCGAACGTGCTCCATGCGCTGACCTGCAACGCCCCCGACATGCTGGGGCTGCGGAGCCGAGACCGCGTGATGCCGGTCGTGCCGATGTTCCACGCCAACGCCTGGTCGCTCGCCTTCACCGGGCCGATGGCCGGCGCGACCATGATCATGCCGGGGCCGAAGATGGACGGCGCGTCCCTCTACGAGCTCCTCGACACGGAGCGGGTGACGGTGACGGCGGCGGTGCCGACGGTCTGGCTGATGCTGCTGCAGCACCTGGAGGAGAGCGGGCGGGAACTGCCGCATCTCGAGCGCGTCGTGATCGGCGGCTCCGCCTGCCCGCGCGCGATGACCGAGCGGTTCCAGGAGCGCTACGGCGTGGAGGTCGTGCACGCCTGGGGCAAGACCGAGATGAGCCCGCTCGGAACGCTCTGCTCGCTCCTTCCCGAGCACGAGCGTCTCTCCGGCGAGGAGCGGCTCGACATCCAGGCGAAGCAGGGGCGTCCGCCCTTCGGCGTCGAGATGAAGATCACCGACGATTCCGGCGCGCGCCTGCCGTGGGACGGCAGGACCTTCGGGCGGCTGAAGGTTCGCGGCCCGGCCGTCGCGCGCGCCTATTTCAAGGCGGAGAACGAGCCGATCCTCGACGCGGAGGGGTTCTTCGACACCGGCGACGTCGCCCATATCGACGAGAACGGCTTCATGCAGATCACCGACCGCGCCAAGGACGTCATCAAGTCGGGCGGCGAGTGGATCTCCACGATCGAGCTCGAGAACCTCGCGGTCGCGCATCCCGACGTCGTCGAGGCGGCGGTGATTGGGGTGCCGCACCCCAAATGGGACGAACGCCCGCTCCTCGTCGTGGTGCCGCGGAAGGACGCCCGGCCGACGCGGGATGCGCTGCTCGATTTCCTGAAGCCGAAGGTGGCCGGCTGGTGGCTGCCCGACGATGTCGTCTTCGTGGAGGAGATCCCGCACACCGCGACCGGCAAGATCCAGAAGACGGCGCTCCGGCAAAGGTTTCGGGATCACAGGTTGCCAACGGCGTAGCGCTCCTCCAAATCTCCCGCTTCGCCTGGGAGGTTCGGGAATGGGAGCGCGAGTCGCCATCCGCCGGTCGCGTGCGGCACTCTATTCGCGGCGGTTCGGAGCGGTCGCGCTGCCGGTCCTGGCGCTCGGCGCCGTCGGCCACCGGATCGGTGTCGTCGACACCGACACGCTGCTCGTGGTGATCCTCGTCGGCTTTCTGCTTGCGACCGCGGCGTTCGCGGCCGGCATCTATGCCCTGGCCGACATCTGGCACTCCGGGGCGCAAGGCGTCGGCCATGCCTTTGCCGGCCTCATCTACGCCGCGCCCGCGCTCGTCCTGCTGGCGCTGTCGCTCTACGCCACCGCCGCCTATCCCCGGCTCGCCGACATCTCGACCGACTGGGACGACCCGCTGCGCTTCAGCGCGGCCGAAGACCTCGCGCCGAGCGAGGATCTCGGCGCCTATGCCGCCGCCCAGAACGCGGCCTATCCCGACGTGACGGCCCGGCTCTACGCGATCGACGCGGAGCAGGTGTTCGCGGTCGCGGAGGAGCTCGTCGCCGAGCGCGGCTGGCGGGTCGCCGCATCCTTTCCGCCGGAGGCGGCAGGAGACGGCGGGCTGATCGAGGCGGAGGCGCGCACGCCGATCTTCGGCTTCGCCGACGACGTGCTCGTCCGCGTCCAGGGATTGCCGGAGGGCACGCGCGTGGACGTGCGTTCCCGCTCGCGGATCGGCGAGCACGACCTCTCGACCAATGCGCGCCGCATCCGCGCCTTCCTGAACGACCTCGACGCTGCGCTCGCCGGGGTCCTCAATCCGTCCGGCGGCGCGGGCGCACCGGCGGCGGACTAGGCCCGAAGCCGGCGGCGCCGGGAGCGGTCAATGCGCCGCGCCCTCGAGCGCCAAGGTGCGGATGTCCCGGAGCACGATGTCCGGATCGAGGAAGTCCATGCTGTAGATGTTGCGGACGAGCCCCGCCTCGTCGATCAGGAACACCCGCAGGATATGGCCGATGATCGGCGAGGCGCCCGCCGCGGGCGTCACGGGCGCGACGGCCTGATCGTAGCCCGCGAGAACGGGGGCGAGTGCGGCATCATCCGGCGCGGTCAGGAACAGCCATTCCGCGCCGCCGTCCCCCGGCTCGCGCCAGGCGGCGCCGTAGTCCGCCATCACCGCCGGGGTGTCGTGCGCCGGGTCGAAGCTCATCGAGACCAGCCGGAGCCGCTCCGCGAGGCCGGGCTCCGCGCGAGCCTGCTCCCTGATCCGGGCCAGCTGCATCGTCGCAGTCGGGCAGATGTCCGTGCAGCTCGTATAGATGAAGGAGAAGACCGTGATGCGGCCGCGCACGAGGGCGGCGAGCTCGGCGCGCGCTCCGGCCTCGGTCAGGACGGTGCCGCCGGCGGCGCTTCGGATCGGCGGCAGCCGGTAGCTGCCCGGCTCCGGAAGCGCGAAGGCATAGGGGGAGGCCTGGCCGGGTGGGGCGGCGGCGGGAGGTCCGTGCGGGCCGTCGTGAGCCGCCGCGGGGGCGGCCAGGACGGCCGTCGCCAGGAGCACGGCGGCAAGCGCGCGATGCCGGGACATGATCACCTCGCAATGAGGCGGCGGAGCCCGAAGGCTCCGCGCCGGGTTCAGTTCGTGTAGAGGCTCGCCGCGCCGAACGCCATCATGTGCGGCCGGCCCAGCCCTTCTTGCGTGAAGTCGATCTCGAAGCGCGGGGCGAGTTCCTTGCCGTCCCAGGTGTAGGCCTTCAGGAACTGCTCGTTGGCGTCGCCCGCCTTGTCCCAGTTCTCCAGCAGCGAGCTCGTGTAATAGAGCCGCTCGCCGTCCCAGCTCTGCGAGACCATGTTCACCTGCTCGCCGATCTTCTTCTCGTAGATCTGCTTCGGCTGGTGCGGGTCGGAGACGTCGAAGACGCGCGTTATGCCGTCCATGAAGGTGTTCGCGAAGAGGGTCCTGTCGTCCGCGCTGAGGCTGATGTCGACCGGCACCGGCAGCTTCGACGGATCGCCGATGTCGGCCACGGCCTTGGCCTGCCAGTCGCCGCCCTCGTCCTCGTAGACCAGCCAGATCTGCGAGGTGAGCGCGGTCGACGTGAAGGCATGGGCGGTATTCTCGCCCCAGGCCCACCGGACCTCGAGCGGCACGCCCGGCACCTGGAACACCTTCTTCGGCGTGCGCGCGTGGAAGTCCCAGATCACCATGGAATTCCCGAACTTCTTCATCGCCTCCGGGTCGCCTGCGACCTCGCCGAACGGACGCATGTAGTTCTCGCGGCCCGTGAAGGAGGAGGTCAGCATCACGTTCTTGCGCGGCAGGACGCGGGCGTCGTAGCCGTAGCCGTCGGCGAACTCGCCGCCCGGCAGGTCCTTCCCCGTCTCGGCGTCGGGAATCCAGTGCGTGGCGATGAATTCGCCCTCGTTGGAGAATTCCACGAGCGCGGTCTTGCCGGTGCCGTCCGCATTGGAGAGCGCCGGGATCAGCATGCGGCCGGGCAGCGCATAGGCGCCGTGGGGGCCGACCGCGCCGCCGGTCTTCTCGGCGAAATCGTCGATCGTCTTGACCAGCTTCGGGTTCGCCGGGTCGGTCGCGACGTCGAAGACGAAGATCCGGCTGGTGTCGAGCCCGGCCGCCCAGAACTGGCGCCGGTCGTCGGTGAAGCCGCCGTGATGGGCCTCGTTGCGGCCGCCGACGGAATCGGAATCGATGACCTTGCCGAAGGTCGGCGAGCCGTCGCGCACGTCGATCGTGACGAGCTTGTCCGATCCGTCCCCGACTCCCTCGGCGCCGAGCGTCCAGACGTAGACGTAATCCTCCTGCCCGGTGATCTTCGGCATGTAGGGCGAGAGGCACGTCTCGTCGGCGCGCGCGGGGGCGACCGCGAAAGCCGCAGCGAGCGCGGCCGCGGCGGCGCCTGCCAGCAGGACGTGTCCGAGCTTCGCGCTCATGTCGGCGCGGGCGCTCGCCCGGCCCCTATCTCTCCTTGACGTCATGGTTCTGTCCTCCCTCGGCGGAACGGCACAAGTTCTCACGTGCCGTGCATTCGCACCGAAGGGTGGAATGCAGCGTGGGAGCGGGCATGGTATCGCGACGCGCCCGCTGGCCGGGTCCGCCGCCACGGAGAATACCACACGATCAGGCCGAACGGCCCGCCATCGCGCCGTGGCTATCGGAGTCCCAACGCCCGGTTCGGCCGGTCGGGCGCTAGCCCGGCGCGAGGCGGAAGTCTGCGGAAAGGTTTGGAGCGGCGTCCGACATCACCGCACCGCGGGCGACGAGATCCTGCAGGTGCGCGAGGGTGGAGAGGCCGGCCGCCGCATGGAGCCGCGGATCGACGTCGCGGTAGATCGCCGCGACGATCTCCGGGACGGTGCGGTCGCCCCTGGCGAGCCGGTCGAGGATGGCGCGCTCGCGCATCCGGCGGTGCGTGCGCAACCCCCTCACATGGGCGTGCGCATTCCGGATCGCCGCCGTGGCCGGGGAGGTAGGTCGTTTCCGGCCGCTCGAGGAGCGTCTCGAGCGACCTCATGTAGTCGGCCATGCCGCCGTCTGGCGGGGCGACGACGGTGGTCGCCCAGCCCATCACGTGATCGCCGGAAAAGAGGACGTCCTCCCCGACGAGCGCGAAGGCGAGGTGATTGTCGGTGTGGCCGGGCGTGGCGACCGCCTGGAGCCGGAAGCCTTCGCCCGCGATCGTGGCGCCATGCGCGAGCCGCCGCGCCGGGGCGAAAGCCTGGTCGCCGGCCGCGTCGAGCCGCCCGTCGCCGCCGGCCGGGTGGGCTCCGGGG
>JAEZEK010000157.1 GCA_023417735.1 Pseudomonadota bacterium
GGCCGCGTTGACGACGGCGCTCCGCGAGGTGTCCGACGCGCGCTCCGGCGTCGTCCAGGCGGCTGGCCGGCAGCGCCCGACGATCTGGCGCCGGCTGTCCGCGCGGCTTCGCCGCCGCGCCTCCCCCGACGCTCGGGATTCGGAGGTCATCGAGGCGCCTGCGATCGACGGCGCGCAGGGCTGGCTCGTCGCGCGCGGGCTGAGGCGGAGCTACAAGGGCAGGGTCGTCGTCGAGGACGTCTCGCTCGCCGTGCGCCAGGGCGAGGCCGTCGGGCTGCTCGGCCCGAACGGGGCGGGCAAGACGACCGTCTTCTACATGATCACCGGGCTCATCCGCTCCGAAGGCGGCCGCATCGAGCTCGACGGCTACGACATCACCGGCCTGCCGATGTACCAGCGGGCGCGGCTCGGCATCGGATACCTGCCGCAGGAGGCCTCGATCTTCCGCGGGCTCTCCGTGGAGGACAACATCCGCGCCGTGCTCGAGATCGTCGAGCCCAACCGCCGCCGCCGCGAGGCCGAACTCGACGCGCTGCTCGCCGAATTCCACATCGGGCATCTCCGGAAATCCCCGTCCATCGCGCTCTCCGGCGGCGAGCGCAGGCGCTGCGAGATCGCCCGGGCGCTCGCCTCGTCCCCGAGCTACATGCTGCTCGACGAGCCCTTCGCCGGCATCGACCCGATCGCCGTCGGCGAGATCCAGGCGCTCGTGCGCCACCTCACCCGGCGCGGCATCGGCGTGCTGATCACCGACCACAATGTCCGCGAGACGCTCGGCCTCATCGATCGCGCCTACATCATCCATTCCGGCCATGTCCTGACCGAGGGCCGCCCGGAGGAGATCATCGCCGACCCGGACGTGCGCCGCGTCTATCTGGGCGAGCAGTTCCGCCTTTGACTCGATCCGCGGCCCGGTTATGCTGCTCTGCAACAACCGGCCGCGATGGGCTAACGGGCCGGTGAACCGGGGCGTCCGCGTCATGGGTCTTTCGGCGAAGCTGCAGCTCAGGCAGAGCCAGTCGCTCGTCATCACGCCGCAGCTGATGCAGGCGATCCGGCTCCTGCAGATGTCGGGGCTCGAGCTCGACCGGTTCGTCGAGGCCGAGCTGGAGCAGAACCCCCTCCTCGAACGGGAAGAGGGTGAGACGGACGGCTTCGAGCAGCAGGATCCGCTCGCCGAACGCGCCGCCGAGCAGGCGAGCGGCGAGCCGGTCGACCCTTACGAGGGGAACGATGACGAGGGCCCCGGCCCGTCCTGGGACAACGCACGCCTCCAGCCGGTCGGGCACGGAGAGTTCCCCGGCATCGAGGATCGGCTCACGGCGGAGGAAAGCCTGGAGGCCCTGCTCGAGCGCCAGATCGACAATTGCATCGCCGATCCGACCGACCGCTTCATCGCACGCGTCCTCGTCGGGCGGCTGGACCAGGCCGGCTATCTGGTCGCCGATCTGGCCGCGCTCGCCGTGGAACTCGCCGTCCCGGAGACCCGCATCGAGGCCGTCCTTGGCCGCTGCCAGGCATTCGAGCCGACCGGCGTGTTCGCCCGGTCGCTGCGCGAGTGCCTGGCGCTGCAGCTTGCCGAGAAGGACCGCCTCGACCCCGCGATGCAGGCGCTCCTCGCCAACCTCGATCTGCTCGCCAGCCGCAACATGGCGGCGCTCCGACTGGCCTGCGGGGTGGACGCCGACGACCTCGCGGAGATGATCGCCGAGATCCGCGCCCTTCACCCCAAGCCGGGGGCCGACTACTCGTCCGAGCCGGTCGCGACCCTCATTCCCGACGTCCTGGTCCGCCGCGCCCCGTCCGGCGGCTGGCAGGTGGAGCTCAACGAAGCCACGCTGCCGCGGGTCCTCGTCGACCGCGCGAGCTATGCGGCGTTCACGCGGAAGGGCGACGACCAGAGCCGCCGGTTCGTCACCGACTGCCTGCAGAAGGCGAACTGGCTCGTGCGCAGCCTCGACCAGCGCTCCCGCACGATCCTCAAGGTCGCCACGGAGATCGTCCGCCAGCAGGACGGCTTCCTCGTGCACGGGGTCTGCGCCCTCAGGCCCCTCAATCTGCGGATGGTCGCCGACGCGGTGGGCGTGCATGAATCGACCGTGAGCCGCGCGATCGCCGGCAAGACCATGGCGACCCCGCGCGGCATCTTCGAGCTGAAGTTCTTCTTCTCCACGGCGCTGCCGGCGAGCGGCGGCGGCGAGGCGCATTCCGCCGAGGCCGTTAAGCACCGCATCCGGGCGCTCATCGCGGGCGAACGGCCCGACGGCGTGCTGTCGGACGACGCTATCGTGGACGTCCTGGAGAAGGACGGGATCGAGCTGGCGCGGCGGACCGTCGCGAAGTACCGCGAGATGATGGGAATCCCGTCATCGGTCCAGCGGCGCCGGGAGAAGCGCGCGAATCTCGCCTCCTGATCCCCCGGGAGAGGCCCGGCCGCCGGCCGATTGACTCCCCCCTGCCGCGCGCGTACACGTCCGCCCCGCATCGGGGGCCGTCAGCGCGCAAGTCCGGTCGCCATACTCGACGCAACGGATGCAAGGACACCATGGCGCTGAAGATTTCCGGCAAGACCTTCGATATCGGCCAGGCGCTCAGGGCCCGCATCGAAGCCGAGCTGCACGCCGCCGTGGACAAGTATTTCGACGGCGGGTTCTCCGGGCACGTCACGGTCGGCAAGAGCGGCCGGATCTTCGAGACGGAGTGCGCGATCCACCTCGACACCGGCATCGTCTTCGAGGCGCGCGGCGAGGCCCCGGACGCGAACGCGAGCTTCGATCAGGCCTGCGCGCGCCTGGAGAAGCGCCTGCGCCGCTACAAGCGCCGCCTCAAGGCGCACAAGAGGATGCCGGTTCACGGCGAGGCGGCCGAAGCGGCCTCGTTCGTCCTTGCCGCACCGCCCGAGGAAGAGGAGATCGCGGAGGATTACGCGCCGGCGATCGTGGCGGAGACGCGCACCGCGGTCCGCACGCTGTCGGTCAGCGCCGCGGTGATGGAGCTCGACCGGGTCGATGCTCCAGTCATCGTGTTCCGCAACCAGACCCATGGCGGGATCAATGTCGTCTACCGGCGGGCCGACGGGCATTTCGGCTGGATCGATCCGGCTCTCAACGAGCGCATGGCGCCGGCCGCGGGAGAGCGCTGACGGCGAAGCGGGCTTGCAAGCCGTCGCCGCTCATACAAAGGTAGCTTCATGGATCTGAGCGATCTTCTGTCACCTGATTCGGTGCTTCCTGCGCTCAAGGCGCAGAGCAAGAAGCAGGTGATCCAGGATCTCTGCGAGAAGGCGTCCCGGGTCACCGGGCTGCCCGAGCGCGAGATCTTCGAAACCATCCTGCAGCGCGAGCGGCTCGGATCGACGGGCGTCGGCCACGGCGTGGCCATCCCGCACGGCAAGCTGGCGCAGATCGAGCGGCTGACGGGGGTCTTCGCGCGCCTCGCGCGGCCCGTGGACTTCGACGCGATCGACGAGCAGCCGGTCGATCTCGTGTTCCTCCTGCTCGCGCCGGAGAGCGCGGGCGCCGACCATCTTAAGGCGCTCGCACGCAGTGCGCGCGTGCTCCGGGACCCGGCCTTCGCCCAGAAGCTGCGCGGGACGACGGATCCGAAGGCGCTCTATGCGCTGCTGATCAACCCCTCGCTCGAAACGAACGCCGCCTGAGCGGGCCGGCGGCGCCCCGTTGCCGGGCCGCCGCTCGTTCCCGTTCAGTGGACGCTGACGGTCTCCAGATCGTTCTCGCTCGCATTGGCGAGCGCCGCGGCGCGGGTGTCGGTCAGCATGATCGGCTTGCCCTCCGCGCTGATGAGCGCCCACAGCTTCATGCCGGGCTCGAGTTCGGGCGCCTGCGGGAAGATGCGGCGGACGTCCTCCGAGCGCAGCGGGCGCAGATAGGCGATCTCGCCGCCGCCGAGCCGCTCGAACACCTCGGGCGGCATTACCTTGGACACGTTCTCTGCCATTGATGGTGCTCCTTGTTCGTGCTCAGTCGCGCGAGGCGATGCGGATCTTGCGGGCCGAGCGCTCCGGATCGGGCCTGACGAGCTCGATCGCGAGAAGGCCGTCCTTCAGGTCCGCGCCCACGACATCCATCCCGTCGGCGAGAACGAATGTGCGCTGGAACTGACGCGCTGCTATGCCCCGATGGAGATAGTCGCGCTCGCCTTCGTCGGCCTGACGGCCACGGATCACGAGCTCGTTCTCCTCGAGCGTGATGTCGATGTCCTCCGGACCGAACCCGGCCACGGCGAGCGTGATCACGAGCCGGGCGGAGGCGCCCTCCCTGGCCGGGATCCGCTCCACATTGTAGGGCGGGTACCCGTCCGATCCGCTCTTCGACACACGGTCGAAGAGCCTTTCCACGTCGTCGAACCCGACGAGGAATGGGCTCGAAAAGGGCGTCATGCGCGTCATTCGCAAAGTCCTCGACAGAAGCGACTTCGCCGCCCGGACCCTGTCGGCATCCGGTCCTGCTTGCCGAGGAATATGGGCTTCGCGGGAAACCGCTTCAAGCGAGAGTGGATGACGCCCGGGGGTGCGAAAGGTGCGCCCGCCGCGCGCTTACGCGATCGCGTCCATCGCCTCGTCGGACAGGCTCGCGGGGACGATGGTCATCGGGACGGGGAAGGTGCCGGAGCCCTTGGCCGCGATGGAGGTCACGAGCGGGCCGGGCCCCTCAGTGCCCGCGCCGGCCGCGAGCACGAGGATGGCGATGTCCTCGTCGTCCTCGATCAGCTTGACGATCTCCTCGGCGCGCTTGCCCTCGCGGATGACGAGCTCGGGCTCGATGTTGGAGGCGTCGCGGCCCTTGGCGGCGAAGCGGCCGAGCACGGTCTGCGCCTTCTCCATCGCCTCGGCGCGCATGATGTCCTCGACGCCCAGCCAATGCTGCGGGCCTTCCGGCTCGATGACGTAGAGGAGGACCAGCGCGCCGCCCGTGCGCTGCGCGCGCTTGGCCGCATAGACCAGCGCCCGCACGCACTCCGGCGTGTCGTCGACGACCACGAGGAACTTGCGCCTGTGCCCTTCCTCGAGCGCGCGCCGGGGCTTCATCATGAGCTCATCGTGCCATCGGGTCAGCCGGCCGGCAAGCCGGCGCGGGTGGTGCGGAGCAGCCCGACGACGTCCTTCACCTCGTCCATGATCGGGCCGGCGATCGCCGAGGCGCGCTCGGCGCCGTCGGCGAGCACGCCGTCGATATAGGCCGGGTCGCCCATCATCCTGCGCATCTCGGCGGCGATCGGCCCGAGCCTCTCCACCGCGAGATCCGAGAGCGCCGGCTTGAAGGTGGAGAATTGCGCGCCCGCGAACTCGCGCAAGACGCTTTCCTTCGTCATGCCGGCGAGCGCGGCATAGATGCCGACGAGGTTGTCGGCCTCCGGCCGGCCGGCGAGCCCGGCCGTCTCCGACGGCAGCGGCTCGGGGTCGGTGCGCGCTTTGCGGAACTTCTGCGCGATCGCTTCGGCGTCGTCGGTGAGGTTGATGCGCGAGAGATCGGAGGCGTCGGACTTCGACATCTTCTTGGAGCCGTCGCGCAGGCTCATGACGCGGGTCGCCGGGCCGGTGATCATCGGCTCCGGCAGCGGGAAGAAGGCGTCACCGTGCCCGTTCGCCGCGATCGACGCCGCGAAGTCGTTGTTGAACTTCTGCGCGATGTCACGGGCGAGCTCGAGATGCTGCTTCTGGTCCTCGCCGACCGGCACGTGGGTGGCGCGGTAGGCCAGAATGTCGGCCGCCATCAGGTTCGGGTAGGCATAGAGGCCGACCGAGGCGTTCTCGCGGTCCTTGCCGGCCTTCTCCTTGAACTGCGTCATGCGGTTCAGCCAGCCGAGCCGGGCCACGCAGTTGAAGACCCAGGCGAGCTCGGCGTGAGCATGCACCTGGCTCTGGTTGAAGATGATCGACCGCTTCGGGTCGAGCCCGCAGGCGAGGTAGGCGGCCGTCACCTGGCGGATGTTGCCGACCAGCTCCTCCGGGTCCTGAAAGACGGTGATCGCGTGCAGGTCGACCACGCAGTAGATGCAGGAATGCGTCTCCTGCATGGCGATCCAGTTCACCATCGCGCCGAGATAGTTGCCGAGATGCAGCGTGTGCGTCGGCTGCATGCCGGAGAAGACGCGCTCGGGGAACTGGGTCATGGCGGGATCGATCTGGGCTGGTCAGGCGCGCCTTATGGCCAAAGGCGGCAGGCGGCGCAAGGCTCAGCTCCGGCGTGTGCAGGGAGCAGATGACCTGTCCGGCGCATCCGGACTCGGTGGGGCGGCTTGTGGAGCAGCAGCAGCTCTCCTAGCTGTCCCGTTTCGAGACGGTGCGACCGATGCATGCGGAAAACCCGACGCCGGGGCGCTTCTTCCTCCTCGGCATGCAGAAATCCGGGACGACCTGGCTCCAGACGCTGCTCGACAGCCACCCGGCGATCATCTGCCGGAACGAGGGCGGGTTCCAGCAGTTCGCGTCCGCCCTCGCCCGGGCCATCGGCGAGTACGACGGCTTCGTGGAGGCACGCGCCGACGTCTTCGGGAAAGAGGGCTACCCGCACATGACGCCGCGGGAGGTGCGCGCCCTCTACCGCACCTTCCTGGACGGGCGCATGCTGCCGGATCGCGCCACCAAGCCCGGCCTCCGCTGGGTCGGCGACAAGGATCCCAATCACGGCCAGGAGGTCCGGCTGCTCCTCGACGTGCTGCCGGAGGCGCGCTTCGTGCAGATCATCCGCGACGGGCGGGACCAGGCCGTTTCCTCCTGGCATCATCTCCACCGCATTCACGGGCAGCGCGCGGCATTGCGCTTCCCCGAATTCGGGGGCTTCGCGCTGAGGCTTGCCGCCGACTGGGCAATGGGCATCCGCTCGATCCGGACGGAGCTCGCGGCGGCCGGGGCACCTTACTGCGAGGTGCGCTACGAGGACCTGCTCGCGGAGCCGCGCGGGTCCTTGCGGCGGGTGCTGGCGTTCTTCGAGGTGGCGAGCGACGAGGAGACGATCTCGGCCTGCCTGTCTTCGGCGGATTTCGAGCGCCTGAGCGGGCGGCGCCCGGGGCAAGAGGATCGGGCATCCTTCTTCCGGAAGGGCGTCGCGGGCGACTGGCGCAGCCTGATGGACGACCGCCTCTCGGCCGAGTACGTCCGGCGCACCGGGGGGCTCATGGCCGAGCTCGGCTACGCCTGACCGGGAACGTCGCGCGAGACCACTTCGATGGCCGCCGCCAGATCCTCGAGCGCGGTGCCGACCGACTTGAAGAGCGTGATGTCGTCCGCGCTCCGCCGCCCCTCCGCCTGGCCGCGGCAGAGCTCGAAGAGGTCGGCCGCGACGTCCGCCTTGCCGATGATG
>JAEZEK010000159.1 GCA_023417735.1 Pseudomonadota bacterium
ATGTCTCGATGACCGCCCTGGCGACGATCGCCGCGGCCGTGGCGACGAAGGTGTTGATCACCGCCAGCGTGGTGCCGCCATTGGCCTCGAGGTTGGAGCCGGCATTGAAGCCGAACCAGCCGACCCACAGCATGGCCGCGCCGAGCATGGAGGACTGGCCGCGGGTGAAGCTCTCGATCAGGGCCCACGCCACGATCGCCCCGGCCGTGGCGGTGAAGGTGTTGATCATGGCGAGCGCGGCGCCGCCGTTCGCCTCGAGGTTGGAGCCGGCGTTGAAGCCGAACCAGCCGACCCAGAGGAGGGAGGCGCCGACCATTGTGAGCGTCATGGAATGCGGGGCCATCATGTCGCGCCCGAGGCCCTCGCGCTTGCCGACCATCATGCAGCCGACGAGCGCGGCGACGCCGGCATTGATGTGGACGACGGTGCCGCCGGCGAAGTCGAGCGCGCCCCAGTTGAAGATGAGGCCGTTGCCCGCCCACACCATGTGCGCGATCGGAAAGTAGACGAGCGTCGCCCAGATCACGCTGAAGATCACCACGGCCCCGAACCTGACCCGCTCGGCGAAGGCGCCGACGATCAGGGCCGGCGTGATGGCCGCGAACGTCATCTGGAAGCAGATGAAGACGAATTCCGGGATGACCTCGTCGCTGAAGGTCGCCGCCGTCGAATCGGGCGTCACGCCGGCGAGGAACAGTTTCCCGAACCCGGAGATGAAGGCGTTGCCGCCGTCACCGAACGCCATCGTGTAGCCGTAGCAGACCCACACGATCATCATGACGGCCGCCACCATCATGACCTGCATGAGCACGGACAGCATGTTCTTCGCCCGGACCAGCCCGCCGTAGAAGAGGGCGAGGCCGGGCAGGATCATGAGCAGGACGAGCACCGTCGCGATCATCATCCAGGCCGTGTTGCCGGGATTGGGCGCGGCCGCCGCGATTTCGACGGCCGCCTCCGGCGCATCCTGGGCAAGGGCCGATGCGGCGCTCGCCGCGACCAGCGCAAGCGCGGCCGGGATCGTTTTCTTCATTTGCTGTTGTTCCTCGCGTTGAACTGGAATCGCCCGGGCCGGACGGTCGCCGCTTCGGTCCGGGGCGGCCCTGCCGGACGGCTCGGGCGTAGGTTGCAGGATGGCGTGAAGGCATTCGGATCGCCCGGCCGGCCGGGCACGGAGCGCGGCGGCTGCCGCCCTGCCGTCCCGCCCTGCCGTCTGCGGCCGCGGACGGCTGTGCCCGTCTCGTCCCCAGCCCGATTGCCGTCGCAGATTCCCGGTCGCATCCCGCCGCCCTCGCCCCCGGCTGCCCGGACTCATTCCGGGGAGCAGGAGCAGCAGCTCTCAATCAAGCGCCGTGCCAACCCGACAAGCCGTTGGCGTTACGAAGATTTTCCGGACAGGTCCGGAGATCTTCCCAGCGTTGCGGGAGAGTTGCTCAAGAAAGATGCAGCCGCTCTTCGCCGGCGGAAAGCCCCTGCTCGTTCCTTAGGCATTTGCCTGCGAAGGTGGTCCCTGCGCAACGGAAACGGGGCCGCCCCCGGGGGGGGCCCGTCGCTTGGCGTCTGCCGCGCGCTTGGTCAGGCGCGGACGGTCCCGGCGCCGAACTCCGGGTAGGCTTCCACGCCGACCTCGGCCCGGTCGAGGCCGAGCAGTTCGGTTTCCTCGGAGGGGCGGAGCCCGACCACGGCCTTCAGCGCGAGCCAGACCACCGCGCTCACCGCCACCGTGAAGGCGCCGTAGGCGGCGATGCCGACGATCTGCGTCCCGAAGCTCGCATCCGCATTGGTCAGCGGCACGGCGAGCGTGCCCCAGATGCCGGCGACGAGATGGACGGGGATCGCGCCGACCACGTCGTCGATGCGCAGCTTGTCGAGGAGCGGCACGACGAAGACCACGATCACCCCGCCGACCGCGCCGATGAGGATCGCCCAGGCCGGGCTCGGCGTCAGCGGCTCGGCGGTGATCGAGACGAGGCCCGCCAGCGCGCCGTTGAGCGCCATCGTCAGGTCGACCTTGCCGTACATCAGCTGGGTGATGACGAGCGCGGCGACCACGCCCGCCGCCGCGGCGAGGTTGGTGTTGGCGAAGATGGTGGCGACCGAGGCGGCGTCGGAGATCGTGCCCATCGCCAGCTGCGAGGCGCCGTTGAAGCCGAACCAGCCGAGCCAGAGGATGAAGGTGCCGAGCGTCGCGAGCGGCATGGACGAGCCCGGCAGCGGCATGACCTGGCCGCCGGGGCCGAACTTGCCCTTGCGCGCGCCGATGATGATCGCCCCCGTCAGCGCCGCCCATCCGCCGACCGAGTGGACCAGCGTGGAGCCGGCGAAATCGGCGAAGCCCATCTCGTCGAGCCAGCCGGCGCCCCATTTCCAGGAGCCCGCGATCGGGTAGATGAAGCCGGTCAGGACGACCACGAAGGCGAGGAACGGCCACAGCTTGATGCGCTCGGCGACCGTGCCGGAGACGATCGAGGCGGCGGTCGCGCAGAACACCATCTGGAAGAACCAGTCCGAGGCGGCCGAATAGTCGCCCGTCTCGGTCGCCGGGTCGGGGAAGACCTTCGGCCCGAACGTCCCGATGAAGCCGCCGTCGACGCCCTCGTACATCAGGTTGTAGCCGACCACCCAGTAGAGCAGGCCGGCGATCGAGTAGAGGCTGATGTTCTTCAGGCACTGCATGGAGACGTTCTTGGACCGCACCATGCCGGCCTCCAGCATGGCGAAGCCGGCCGCCATCCACATCACCAGGAAGCCGCCGATCAGGAAGAGCAGCGTGTTCAGGATGAAGGGATAGGGATCGGTCGCGGCCTCCGCGGCGGGCGCCTCGACGGCCGGCGCCGCCTCCTGCGCAATCTCCTGCGCGAGCGACGGCTCGGCGAGGAGCGCGGCGATCGCGAGCGCCGGGAGCGCCCAGCGGGCGAGAGTTCCGATTTTCATGTCATGTGCTCCGGGATTGCTGGGGCGCCGCTCACAGGGCATCGGCGTCGATCTCGCCCGTCCGGATCCGGACGGCGCTTTCGATGGGGACGACGAAGATCTTGCCGTCGCCGATCTGGCCGGTCTTCGCCGTGGCGACGATGGCGTCGAGGACCTTGTCGGCCTCGGTCGCCGAGACAGCCACCTCGATCTTGACCTTCGGGATGAAGCTCACGGCGTATTCGGCGCCGCGATAGATCTCGGTGTGCCCCTTCTGGCGGCCGTAGCCGCGCACTTCGGTCACCGTCAGGCCCTGAACGCCGAGGCCCATGAGCGCGTCGCGCACCTCGTCGAGCTTGAACGGCTTGATGATCGCAATGATGAGTTTCATGCGGTCGCTCGCTCCTGTCTGGCGGCGTACGCGCCGCGCTGAATGCGGGCGACGGGCCCGCTTGCGAACGACTGTCCAAATAACGTGCCAGCTTCCGGATTTGCGGCAGGAACGCGGCGCCGCACCGCCGGGTGCAGCAGTTTCTGCCTAGACGCTAGGCAGCATCAAGCAACTGCACAAACGTTAGGCAGTGTCCGGCCGGAGCCGGACGAGCCCCTCCTGCGCGACCGAGGCGACGAGCCTGCCGTCGGCGGCGAAGATGGAGCCGCGCGTGAAGCCGCGGGCGCCCGAGGCGTTCGGGCTGTCCTGGTCGTAGAGCAGCCACTCGTCCGCCCGGAACGGCCGGTGGAACCACATCGCGTGGTCGAGGCTTGCGACCTGCATGTCGCGGTCGAACACGGAGCGGCCATGCGCGAACAGCGAGGTGTCGAGCAGCGTCATGTCCGAGGCGTAGGCGAGCACGCAGGCATGGATCGCCGGATCGTCCGGCAGCGGCCCGGTCGCGCGGAACCACACGCGCTGCACGGCGTCGAGCTGCTCCCGGCTGACGTAATGCTTGAGGCTGACCGGGCGGAACTCGATCGGCCGCTCGCGCTCCCAGTAGGCGCGGATCGGCTTCGGCGCGCTCGCCATCACCATCGCCTTCATCTGCTCTTCCGACATCAGCCGATCCGGGTGCGGCACGTCGGGCATGGCGAGCTGGTGGTCGAGCCCCTCCTCGCGGACCTGGAACGAGGCCGACATGGAATAGATCGCCTGGCCGTGCTGGATCGCCACCACGCGGCGCGTCGCGAAGCTCTTGCCGTCGCGGATGCGGTCGACCTCGTAGACGATCGGCACAGCCGGGTCGCCCGGCCGCATGAAATAGGCGTGCAGCGAGTGGACCGCGCGCCCCGGGTCGACGGTGCGCGTCGCGGCGACCAGCGCCTGCCCGATCACCTGGCCGCCGAACACCCGCTGCCAGCCCGATTGCGGGCTGCGGCCCCGGTAGAGGTTGTGTTCGAGCGGCTCCAGGTCAAGGATGTCGAGAAGGCTCTGTACGGCGTTCGGCATGGGCCTTCCGGCGGTTCGGGCGGGTCGCGGTGCGCTCGGCACCGTCGGCAGAGTGCCCGCCGGTGTCAAGCGAGCCGCCGGGGTGAAGCGACGGGGATGCGGGTATGAAGGCAGCGAGCAGGAAGCACCGGGCCGGCGCGGAGCCGGGCGTCGTCGTCGCGGGCGGCGGCTCCGCCGGCCTCTGCCTCGCGCTCGCGCTGAAGCGCTTCCTGCCCGATCTCGCCGTCGAGGTGGTCGACGCCCGCCCGTCCGGCGCGGCGAGCGCCGACGAGCGCGCCTCCGCCATCGCCGCCGCCGCCCGGCGGATGCTGGAGCAGCTCGACGTCTGGCACGACGTCGCCGGCTCCGCCCAGCCGATCCTCTCCATGGAGGTGACCGACAGCCGCACCTCCGACGCGGTGCGCCCGGTCTTCCTGACCTTCGACGGCACGACGCGCGACGGCGAGCCCTTCGCCCACATGGTGCCGAACGCGGTCCTCCTCGAGGCGCTGCGCAACGAGGCCGAATCGGCCGGCGTGCGCGCCACCTTCGGCGCCGGCGTGGAGCGCTTCGAGACGGAGGACGGCGACGTCCGCGTGCATCTCTCCACCGGCGAGCAGCGCACCGCCCGCCTCCTCGTCGCCGCCGACGGCGTGCGCTCGCGGCTGCGCGCGCAGGCCGGCATCAGGACCGTGGAATGGTCCTACCCGCAGATCGCCATCGTCTGCACGGTGGCGCACGAGCGGCCGCATCACGGCGTCGCGGTCGAGCACTTCCTGCCCTCCGGCCCGTTCGCCATCCTGCCGCTTGCGGGCAACCGCTCGTCCCTCGTCTGGACCGAGCGCAAGGAGGACGGCGAGCGGCTCCTCAAGGGCGACGAGTTCGTCTTCGAGGTCGAGCTCGAGCGCCGCTTCGGCCACAAGCTCGGCAAGATCGAGCTCGAGGGCCGCCGCCAGGGCTATCCGCTCGGCCTCATCCTCGCCCGCGATTTCGTGCGCCCGCGCTTCGCGCTCCTCGGCGACGCCGCCCACGGCATCCACCCGATCGCCGGCCAGGGCCTCAATCTCGGATTCCGCGACGTCGCGGCGCTCGCCGAGACCGTCGTCGACGCCGCCCGCCTCGGGCTCGACATCGGCGCCCTCGACGTGCTGCAGCGCTACGAGCGCTGGCGCCGCTACGACACCTTCCAGATGGGCGTCACGACCGACGTGCTGAACCGGCTCTTCTCGAACGATTTCGGGCCGCTGCGCGCCATCCGCGACATCGGCCTCGGCATCGTCGACCGCCTGCCGCCGCTGAAGCGCCTGTTCATCGGCGAGGCCGCGGGGCTCGGCGGCGAACTGCCGAAGCTCCTTTCCGGCGAGCCGATCTGAGCCGGCTCAGCCGTCGAGCGGCCGCGCCTCCTCCTCGAGCAGGATCGGGATGCCGTCGCGGATCGGGAAGGCGAGCCTCGCCGCCCGGCTCACCAGCTCCTGCCGCGCCCGGTCGTATTCGAGCGTCGTCTTCGTGATCGGGCAGACCAGGATCTCGAGCAGCCTCGGATCGACCTGCCGCGGCTCCTGCCGCGCTTCCTCCGCCATGCGCATCTCCGTTCGCTGTCGGGCGGCACGCTAGCACAGGGCTCCGCGGCGAGTCGCGGCGGAAGGTCGCCGGTTGCGGTCAGCCCGACGGCGAACGCAGGCACCGCCACGTGCCACCGCGCGACGGGTGCCACGCCCGCTGTCACCGGGTCTCATCCTTCTCCCGCCACCCCGTCGATCACGTGCAGGAACGACCCCATGACCCGGCCGCGGCGGAGGCCCGCCGGGATGCGCGCCCCGCCGTCGATGCCGGCGACCTGGAAGAGCGCATCGGCCGCGCCTTCCGAAACGACGCTCGCATAGTGGAACTCGTGCGCGGAAAGCGGCCCCGGCCAGGGGAGCCCGCCGGGCGTTTCGGCGCGGCGGTAGCCGAGATGGAGCTTGCGAGCGGCGAAGCTCGTGACGAGCGGCAGCAGCCCGAGCATGGCGTGCGCCGCGCCGTCGGCGTCGATGAGCGCCTCGCCGAGGGCCATGTAGCCGCCGCACTCGCCATAGACGAGCGCGCCCTGCGCCGCCACCGCGCGCATGCCGGCGCGGAACCGCCCGGCCGCCGAGAGTTGCCCGGCATGGAGCTCGGGATAGCCGCCCGGCAGGAGGATCGCGTCGCACTCCGCCGCCGGCGCCTCGTCGGCGAGCGGCGAGAAGGGCAGGATCTCGGCGCCCGCGGTGTGCCAGCTCGCGAGGAGGTGCGGATAGGCGAAGGCGAAGGCGAGGTCGGCGGCGACCGCTATGCGCTGCCCCGGCGGCGCGAGGCCCGCCGAAAGGCAGTGACCGCC
>JAEZEK010000145.1 GCA_023417735.1 Pseudomonadota bacterium
TGAGGATGTCCCGGACGTGGATGGCCGTTGCAGGCGCACCGCGATCGACGATCTTGGCGCAGAGAGCTCTCAGATCATCTGGGGTGATTTCGCGCAGCAGCCGGTTGCGCCAGACGGGCAGCAACTCGCGATCGAAGATCGAGCGCCGCATTGCTCTGGTACTGTCCGCCATCGGAGCCTTGGCCAGCCACTTCTCGCCGAACTGACCGAAGCTCTTGGCCTCTTTCAGGCGGCGCTTCTCGCGCTGTTTTTCGATTGCAGGTGAGCGCCCCTCTCGGACCGCACGCTTGGCATCCAGGCAGAGTTCGCGAGCCCGTGCGAGTGAAATGCCGTCACGTCCGTACCTGCCGAGGTAGACGGTCTCGCGACGCCCATTCAGCCGGTAATCCAGGCTGAAGGAGATCAGGCCCGTCGGCGTGACACGGACATACATGCCGTCCCTGTCCGACACCTTGTAGACTTTGTCTTTTGGTTTCAGCGCCTTAAGCGCAGCGTCCGTCAACATGTTCGCGCAGCCTCCGAAAAGTACCGTCATGCGGCTTTGGGAGGTTCGTGACACATAAATCACTTTATTATCAGCGCCTTACGTCGAAAAAAGTACCGTCACGATCCTCAGTTCTTGTGACGGTACTTTCTGAAACGGCCGTGATCAATATGAGCAAGCACCGTCAATCGTGACGGTACTTGTGATTGCTATCCACCGATAGGTCTCGATAGGTGGTGGATAAAAAAAATATTTTTTATCAGAGTGTTAGGGGAAATTCTGGCGCATTGTCGGCGGCGTTCGGATGGGCCTGAATCATTCCCACTCGATCGTGCCTGGCGGCTTGGACGTCACGTCGTAGACGACGCGGTTGACGCCGCGCACCTCGTTGATGATGCGGGTGGCGGCGCGGCCGAGGAACTCCATGTCGAAATGGAAGAAGTCGGCGGTCATGCCGTCGACCGAGGTGACCGCGCGCAGCGCCAGCACGTGGTCGTAGGTGCGGCTGTCGCCCATGACCCCCACCGTCTGCACCGGCAGGAGCACGGCGAAGGCCTGCCAGATGGCGTCGTAGAGCCCGGCCTTGCGGATCTCGTCGAGATAGATCGCGTCCGCCTTCCGCAGAACGTCGAGCTTCTCGCGCGTGACGGCGCCCGGGCAGCGGATGGCGAGGCCGGGCCCGGGGAAGGGATGGCGCCCGACGAAGGCCTCCGGCAGGCCGAGCTCGCGCCCGAGCGCGCGCACCTCGTCCTTGAAGAGCATGCGCAGCGGCTCCACAAGCGCCATGTTCATGCGCTCCGGCAGGCCGCCGACATTGTGGTGGGACTTGATGGTGACGGAGGGCCCGCCGGTGAAGGAGACGCTCTCGATGACGTCCGGGTAGAGCGTGCCCTGCGCCAGGAAGGCGGCGCCGCCGACCTTCTCCGCCTCCGCCTCGAAGGTCTCCACGAAGAGCCGGCCGATCGTCTTCCGCTTCGTCTCCGGGTCCGAGACGCCCTCGAGCGCGGAGAGGAACGTGTCGGCCGCGTCGACGTGGACGAGCGGGATGTTGTAGTGCCCGCGGAAGAGCGCGACGACCTCGCGCGCCTCGTCCTGCCGCATCAGCCCGTGATCGACGAAGATGCAGGTGAGCTGCTCGCCGATCGCCTCGTGGATGAGCACCGCCGCGACGGCCGAATCGACGCCGCCGGAAAGGCCGCAGATCACCCGGCCCTCGCCGACCTGCTCGCGGATGCGGGCGATCGCCTCGTCCTTGAACTGCGCCATGGTCCAGTCGCCGGCGAGCCCCGCGATCCGGTGCACGAAGTTCGAGATGAGCCTCGCGCCGTCCGGCGTGTGCACGACCTCGAGATGGAACTGCACGCCGTAGATGCGCCGCGCCTCGTCGGCGATCGCAGCAAAGGGCGAGCCCTCGGTCACGGCGATCGGCCGGAAGCCGTCCGGGATGGCGGTCACCTTGTCGCCGTGGCTCATCCAGACCTGGTGGCGGGTGCCCTTCTCCCAGACGCCCTCGAAGAGCGGGCTGTCGGCGACGACCTCCACGAAGGCGCGGCCGAACTCGCGCTCCTCCGCCGGCACGACGGCGCCGCCGAGCCGCGCGCAGATCGCCTGCTCGCCGTAGCAGATGCCGAGCACCGGGACCCCGGCCTCCAGCAGCTCCGGCGCGACCTGCGGGCTCTCCGCGCCGTGGACGCTCGCCGGGCCGCCGGACAGGATGACGGCCCTCGGCGCGAGGCGGCGAAGCGCGTCGGCCGCGTTCTGGAAGGGTACCACTTCGGAATAGACGCCAGCCTCGCGCACGCGGCGCGCGATGAGCTGCGTCACCTGGCTGCCGAAATCGACGATGAGGACGGTGTCGTGGGCGGCGCTGAGGGGCTCGGTCATTGCGCGGTGTTAGGCAAAGCCCGCCCGTTCCGCAACGGCCGTTCGAGAAGCCGCGGCAGGAGCCGTGCGAAGGGCATCGTTACCGGGGCGTCACCGCCCGCCGCCGCCATGCATACGCTGCGCGCATAGCTGCACTGCACGGCTGAATGTTGCGGCGCACCATCGCTGGTATTATTTCCACCACGACAGCGATGGAGGTCTCAAATGTCTGCTGCGTCTCACACTCTCTCCCACGCCCAGTCCGGTGGCGCCCTGCGCGATTTCGGTCGCCGCGTCGTCGAATGGGCCGAGCTCTTCTCCGCCAGCGTCTCGGTCGCGAGCGCCTGGGAAAGCCGCCGCCGCGCGCCGGCCGCGGATCTGAAGCTGATCGGCATCGACCCGACGGTCGAGGACCGCATCCTCGGCGCCAGCGCCCGCTGATCGGGGATACATACCGGCCGGGTTCCCTCCGACCGGATCGAGCATGCCGCCGATCTTCGGCGGCATTGCTGTTTCCGGGCCTGCCCGACGAAGAGAGCGCCGTCGTCGAAACGACGTCCCGGCAGGCCGTGACGGCGGACGGTCGTCAGTCCAGGCCGAGCCTCTCCTTCAGGAGCGCGTTCACCGCCTGCGGGTTGGCCTTGCCCTGGCTCGCCTTCATCACCTGGCCGACGAACCAGCCGATCATGGTCGGCTTCGCGCGCGCCTGCTCCGCCTTGTCCGGGTTGGCGGCGATCACCTCGTCGACCAGCTTCTCGATCGCGCCGGTGTCGGTGACCTGCCGCAGCCCCCGCTCCTCCACGATTCGGCGCGGCTCGCCGCCTTCCAGGAGCAGGATCTCGAACACGTCCTTGGCGATCTTGCCCGAGATCGTGCCCTCGGCGATGAGGTCGATCAGCTCGCCGAGCTGGTGCGCCGAGACCGGCGTCGCCTCGATCGTGTGGCCGGTGCGGTTCAGCGCGCCGAGGAGCTCGTTGATGACCCAGTTCGCCGCCTGCTTGCCGTCGCGTCCCCGCGCCACCGCCTCGAAATAGTTGGCGATCTCGCGCTCGGAGACGAGCACGTCGGCGTCGTAGGCGGAAAGCCCGTATTCGCGCTGGAACCGCGCGCGCTTGTCGTCGGGGAGCTCCGGCAAGCCCGCCGCGATCTCGTCGACATAGGCGTCGTCGAAGGTGATCGGCAGGAGATCCGGGTCCGGGAAATAGCGATAGTCGTGCGCCTCCTCCTTGGAGCGCATGGAGCGCGTCTCGCCGCGGCCGGGATCGAAGAGCCGCGTCTCCTGGTCGATCGATCCGCCGTCCTCGAGGATGCCGATCTGCCGCCGCGCCTCGTACTCGATCGCCTGGCCGGCGAAGCGGATCGAGTTCACGTTCTTGATCTCGCAGCGTGTGCCGAACGGTTCGCCCGGCCGGCGCACCGAGACGTTGATGTCGGCCCGGAGGTTGCCCTTCTCCATGTCCGCGTCCGACGTGCCGAGATAGCGCAGGATGGTGCGGAGCTTGGCGATGTAGGCCTTCGCCTCCTCGGCGGAGCGCATGTCGGGCTTGGACACGATCTCCATCAGCGCGACGCCGGAGCGGTTGAGGTCGACGAAGCTCATCGTCGGGTGCTGGTCGTGCAGCGACTTGCCGGCGTCCTGCTCGAGGTGGAGCCGCTCGATCCCGACGCGGATCTCCTCGAACGCGCCGGCCTTGTCCGGTCCGACCTCGACCACGACGGTCCCCTCGCCGACGATCGGCTGGTCGTACTGGGAGATCTGGTAGCCCTGCGGCAGGTCCGGATAGAAGTAGTTCTTGCGGGCGAACACCGAGCGGTTGTTGATCCGCGCCTTGAGCGCGAGGCCGGTGCGGATGGCCTGGCGGATGCACTCCTCGTTGACGACCGGCAGCATGCCCGGCATGGCGGCGTCGACCAGGCTGACATGGTCGTTCGGCTCGCCGCCGAAGGCGGTCGAGGCGCCCGAGAAGAGCTTGGCGTTGGAGGCGACCTGCGCATGCACCTCCAGCCCGATCACGATTTCCCAGGCCCCCGTCGCCCCGGGGACCAGGTTCTTCGGGTTCGTGTTGCGCGTCTCCTGAATGGCCATGCGGATGGCTGCTCCCGTCTCGCCCGGCAGGGCACTCGCGCCTGCGATAGACTGCGCCGCCATGCTCATCAAGTGCGCGCGGCCCGCGGCCGCTTAACCATTTCCGGTCGGAATCCGCCGGGCGCCGTCGCGCCGCGTTAACAAGGACAATTGTAACGATCGGAGGCGGCGGCATGGTCGACATCGCGAGCGCGGAGCGCAGCCGGAGCCGGCTCGCGCGCGACCTGGCGACGCTCCGCCGGATGCTCCGCGACCGCGGGCTCCGGGCGTCCCTCGACCACGTCTGGACGACCGCGCTCATCCGCGCCCATGCCGTCCTCGTCGACCGGCGGCGGCTCGCCTGGGAGGCCGTGCCGAGCGCAGGCTACCGCCCCGTCGCCAGGGACGAGGTGGTCGGCCCCAATGCCGGCCACGGCTTCGACTACGCGCCGACGCCCTGCCTCGTCATCGACTGGATCCTCGACGCCCTGCCGCTCGATCCCCGCTCCGCCATGCTGGTGGACATGGGGTCGGGCCGCGGGCGGGTGGTGCTCGCCGCGGCGATGCGGCCGTTCGCG
>JAEZEK010000179.1 GCA_023417735.1 Pseudomonadota bacterium
CGGCCGGAGACCGGCTCGTTGTGGTCGAGGTCGGTCACCGCGATGCGGATCGCTTCCCAGGTCGGCGGCTCGTTGTAGATCGCCGTGCAGTCGCGAATGATCTCGGTGACGTGCGGCTCCTGCTCGAGCTGCGCCGGCGAAAGTCGCCAGATGTTCGCGAAGACGGGGTTGAAGAGGCGGAGCCGCCCGTCGGTCCCGAACACCGCCACGCCCTCGTTGAGGTGGTCGAGCGTCTCACCCTGAAGCTGGGACAGCGCGTTCACGCGACTTTCGAGCGAGAGCTGCTCGGTGACGTTCTCGAAGATGTAGGTGATGCCCCCTTCCGCGTTGGGAACTGCGACCATCCGGAGCGTCCGGCCGTCCGGCAGATGCCACCAGTCCTCGCGCGATTCGATCGCCTGGTAGGCCGCGAGATGCCGGGCGCGCCATTCGCGATAGTTCGCCTGCTCCGGCAGCTTGCGATCGGCGCGCAGCCGGTCGAGCACCGCGCTCTCCTCGGGCTTGCCGTCGAGCCATTGCGAGGAGAAGCCCCAGAGCGCGCGATAGGCCTCGTTGTAGAAGAGGAGCCGGCCGTCCCGGTCGAAGCTCGCGATGGCGGCAGCGAGCTGATCGAGGGTCTTGGCGTTCGATTCGGTGACGCGCTTCAGCTCGTCGCGGACGGTCTCGACCTCCGACAGGTCGAGCGCGCAGCCGATCGAGCCGTCCTCGATCAGGATGTCGTAGACCTGCAGGCGCCGGCGCTCGCCCGCCATGATGGCGGTGACGCTCTCGTCGTAGCTGCGCCCGGCCCGGTGCGCCTCGCGCACGCCGTCCCTGGCGCGGGTCGGCAGCAGCTCGACGCCGGAATTCACCACCGCGTCGGCGTTCGCGGCCTCGACCGCCCGGACATAGGCCGGGTTCACCCAAGTCAGGCGGCCGATGCGGTTGCGCCGCCAGAGCGGGAACGGCAGCGTCTCGGCGAGCGCGCGGAGCGCCGTCACCTCCTTGATGATGAATGCCGCCTGCTCCTTCAGCTCCGCGAAGGAGCGGCGGTCGCCGGTCAGTTCGCGGAACCGCAGGATCGCGCGCTTGCCGCTCGTTCTCCCGGACACTTCCAGCGCCGCGCCGATTCGCGAACGGACCGCCATGTGGAAACCTTCGCCATAGCGGCGGAGCTTCTGGACGGCCTCCTCCAGCTCGCGGGCGTTCTCCGGCTCGAGCCAACGCGAGATGGCGAGGAACTCGGCGCGGTCGAACGGCGCACCGACGCGCTCCGGCAGCGACCCGAGCACCTCAGGCGGAGAAGCGCCGGAATCCCAGATGACCGTCTTCTGATCGTCTGAAGCGAGCAGGACCTCGGCGCGTTCGAGCCGGGCGGTGAGCTGCGCGATCCGCTCCTCCGCTTCGCCCGTCCTGTCATCGGCGCGCGCCCGCAGGAGGAGCCCGAAGCCGATTGCGGCGGCGCCGAGCGCCCCGGCGGTGACGGAAAGCCACAGCACGTCCGCGAAGC
This sequence comes from Pseudomonadota bacterium, assembly GCA_023417735.1. Taxonomy (GTDB): domain Bacteria; phylum Pseudomonadota; class Alphaproteobacteria; order Rhizobiales; family Afifellaceae; genus Propylenella. Next base: position 1,490 of record JAEZEK010000179.1, read on the forward strand.
CCGAACCACCGGCGGCCGTGGTGGAGAGCGCCAATGCGCGGTGGCTGCCGCCGAGGACGACGGCGGCCGCACCCAGAGCGGCGAGCCCGGTCGGTCTCCATCTCTGGCCCTGCCGGCCCGCCTCGCCGTCGGTCGTCCGCGCCGCCATCCGCCCCACCGCATCCGGGCCACCGAAACCCCGGACGAATCATCGTCCGACCTTACCCACTCGTCCGAACATCGGGAAGGCGGGCGCAGGATAGGGGCGGGAAAGGAAAGGAAGCGTTAACCAAGGAAAGGAGGGGCCGAAGCCCCTCCGCCGCCGCTCAATAGCGGTAGTGGTCCGGCTTGAACGGGCCGTGGTCCGACACGCCGATATAGGCGGCCTGCTCGCCCGTCAGCCGGGTGAGGGACACGCCGAGCTTCTCCAGATGGAGGGACGCGACCTTTTCGTCGAGGTGCTTCGGCAGCACGTAGACCTTGTTCTCGTACTGGTCGGCCTTGGTCCAGAGCTCGATCTGCGCCAGCACCTGGTTGGTGAAGGAGGCGCTCATCACGAAGCTCGGGTGGCCGGTCGCATTGCCGAGGTTCACCAGTCGGCCTTCGGACAGGAGGATCAGGCGCGTGCCGTCCGGCTTCTCGATCAGGTCGACCTGGGGCTTCACGTTGCGCCACTTGAAGTTCTTGAGGCTCGCGACCTGGATCTCGTTGTCGAAGTGGCCGATGTTGCACACGATCGCCATGTCCTTCATGGCGCGCATGTGGTCGATCGTGATGACGTCCTTGTTGCCGGTGGCCGTGACGAAGATGTCCGAGCTCGGGGCGACCTCCTCGAGCGTCTTCACCTCGAAGCCGTCCATCGCCGCCTGGAGCGCGCAGATCGGATCGATCTCGGTCACCACGACGCGGGCGCCGGCGCCGCGCAGCGACTGGGCGGACCCCTTGCCGACGTCGCCGTAGCCGCAGACCACGGCGACCTTGCCGGCCATCATGACGTCGGTGGCCCTGCGGATGCCGTCGACGAGGCTCTCGCGGCAGCCGTACTTGTTGTCGAACTTCGACTTCGTGACCGAGTCGTTCACGTTGATCGCGGGGAAGGGCAGCTGCCCCTTCTTCTGCAGGGCGTAGAGGCGCATGACGCCGGTCGTCGTCTCCTCCGAGACGCCGCCGATGGCGTCGCGGATGGCCGAATAGAAGCCGGGCTTCTCCTTCAGATAGC
>JAEZEK010000220.1 GCA_023417735.1 Pseudomonadota bacterium
CCCCCAACGGGGTGCCCCGGGGGGGGGGGCGCGCCCCCCCCCCCCCTTTTTGTCGCGCCCGCATCGTCCGGATGGCTTTGCAGTTGCACCGTCGATCGATTGGGCGTATCGCCGCCAGCGGGACACCCCTCCCCACCGAGGGGCACCTATCTGGAAGGATAGCTCAATGACGGCGATCGAAAGACCGGCCCAGCGGCCGGCGAATCCGTGCTTTTCTACCGGGCCCACGGCAAAGCGGCCCGGCTGGTCTCCCGACATCTTCGCGAATGCCCTCGTCGGCCGGTCGCACCGGTCGAAGGACGGCAAGGCACGCCTGAAGCGCGCCATCGACGAGACGCGCAAGGTGCTCGGCGTCCCGGCCGACTATCTCATCGGGATCGTGCCCGCCTCCGACACCGGTGCCGTGGAGATGGCGCTCTGGTCGCTGCTCGGGCCTCGCGGTGTCGACGTTCTGGCATGGGAGAGCTTCGGCCGCGACTGGGTGATCGACGTGCTCAAGCAGCTCAAGCTGCCGAACGTGCGGGCGCTCGAAGCGGAGTACGGCGATCTTCCGGACCTCGCTTCGGTCGATTTCACGCGCGACGTCGTGTTCACCTGGAACGGCACCGCCTCGGGTGTGCGGGTTCCGGACGGCGATTGGATCCCGGCGGACCGCGAAGGCCTGACCATCTGCGACGCCACCAGCGCCGCATTCGCCATGCCGCTCCCCTACGAGAAGCTCGATGTGGTGACCTTCTCCTGGCAGAAGGTCATGGGCGGCGAAGCGCAGCACGGGATGATCATCCTGTCGCCGCGCGCGGTGGAGCGCCTGCGGTCGCACACGCCGGCCTGGCCCGTTCCGAAGGTTTTCAGGCTGACCAAGGGCGGCAAGCTGATCGAAGGCATCTTCGCCGGCGAAACGATCAACACCCCGTCCATGCTGGCGGTGGAGGACTATCTCGACGGTCTGGCCTGGGCCCGCTCGATCGGCGGGCTTCCGGCGCTCTTCGAGCGTGCGGACCGGAACACGAGGATCCTCGAGGACTGGGCGGAGCGGACCCCGTGGGTCGGCTTCCTCGCCCGCGATCCGGCGACGCGCTCCAACACCTCCGTCTGCCTGACCATCGCCGATCCGGAGATCGTGCGGGCTGGTCCGGAGGCGCAGGCGGCGATCGCGAAGGCGATCGTGGCGGTCCTCGAATCGGAGAAGGCGGCCTACGACATCGCCGCCTATCGCGACGCCCCCGCGGGGCTCCGGATCTGGTGCGGCGGCACGGTCGAGGCGTCGGACGTCGAGGCGCTGCTGCCCGGGCTCGACTGGGCGTTCGCGACCCAGAAGGCGCAGCTGAAAGCCGCCGCCTAAGCCGACCGGCTCTTCGCCGATTCCCATCCTGCAATGCGGGCGCGGCCTTTCCGCGCCTGCGCAGCTGCGAGCAGATCCATGACACCCCGCGTTCTGATTTCCGACAGCCTTTCGGAAACCGCCGTCCAGGTCTTTCGCGACCGCGGCATCGACACCGATTTCCGCCCTGAGCTCGGCAAGGACAAGGACGCGCTCCTTGCCGCCATCGGGGATTACGACGGCCTTGCGATCCGGTCGGCCACGAAGGTCACGCAGAAGCTGATCTCGGCCGCCGGACGGCTCCGCGTCGTCGGCCGCGCCGGGATCGGCGTCGACAATGTCGACATCCCGGCGGCGACGGCGAAGGGCATCATCGTGATGAACACGCCCTTCGGCAACTCGATCACCACCGCCGAGCACGCCATCGCCATGCTGATGGCCTGCGCCCGCCAAATCCCTGCGGCCGACCAGTCCACCCAGGCCGGCAAGTGGGAGAAGAACCGCTTCATGGGCGTCGAGATCACGTCCAAGACGCTGGGCGTGATCGGCTGCGGCAATATCGGCTCGATCGTGGCCGAGCGCGCGCAGGGCCTCGCCATGCGCGTCATCGCCTACGACCCCTTCCTTTCCGACGACCGGGCCCTGGAGCTCGGTGTCGAGAAGGTGGACCTCGACGAACTCTTCCACCGCGCCGACTTCATCACGCTGCACACGCCGCTCACCGACAAGACGCGGGACATCATCGACGCGAAGGCGATCGCGAAGATGAAGGAGGGCGTCTACATCGTGAACTGCGCGCGCGGCGGCCTCGTCGTCGAGCGCGACCTCCGCGACGCCCTGGAGAGCGGCAAGGTCGCCGGTGCCGCCGTGGACGTGTTCACGGAGGAGCCGGCCAAGGAGAACCTCCTGTTCGGCGCGCGGAACGTCATCTGTACGCCGCATCTCGGCGCCTCGACTACGGAGGCGCAGGAGAACGTCGCGATCCAGGTCGCCGAGCAGATGGCCGACTATCTCACCACCGGCGCGGTCCGCCACGCGATCAACATGCCGTCGATCTCGGCCGAGGAGGCGCCGCGGCTCGTGCCCTTCGTCCGGCTCGCCGAGCAGCTCGGCTCGTTCGCGGGGCAGCTCACCGAATCCGGCGTGCGCGAGATCCGTCTGGAATATGAAGGTGACGTCGCCGACATGAACACCCGGGCGCTGACGGCCGCCGCCCTCGCCGGGTTCCTCACGCCGCAGCTCCAGACCGTGAACATGGTCTCCGCGCCCGCCTATGCGAAGGAGCGCGGGATCCGCGTGCAGGAGACGCGGCGCGAGCAGCACGGCGCCTATGAGAGCTACATCCGCCTCACCGTCGTGACCGAGCGGCAGGAGCGGTCGGTCGCCGGAACGGTGTTCTCGGACGGCAAGCCGAGGATCATCCAGATCAAGGGCATCAACATGGAGGCCGAGCTCTCCGAACGCATGCTCTACATCACGAACCAGGACCAGCCCGGCTTCATCGGCCGGCTCGGCACGACGCTCGGCGATGCCGGCATCAACATCGCGCGGATGCAGTTCGGCCGCGACCATGCCGGCGGCAACGCGATCGCGCTCGTCTCCGTCGACCAGCCGATCGCGCCGGAGATCCTGGGTCAGGTGCAGGCTCTGCCGTACGTCATCCAGGTGCGGCCGCTCGCCTTCTGATCAACGCTTGGGCTTGCCGCCCAAACACTCTATAGAGGGCCACGCCCCGGCATGGACCGGGGCGTTCCCGTGTCTGATAGAGGGCTGTCATGGCCAACGTCGTGGGCGGCGGCGCACAATGGGGCGACGAAGGCAAAGGTAAGAGCGTCGACTGGCTGTCGGAGCGCGCCGACGTCGTGGTGCGCTTCCAGGGCGGCCACAATGCCGGCCACACCCTGGTCATCGGCGGCACGTCCTACAAGCTCAGCCTGCTGCCGTCCGGCGTCGTCCGGCCCGGCAAGCTCGGCGTGATCGGAAACGGCGTCGTGCTCGATCCGCACGCGCTCATCGCCGAGATCGAGCGCCTCGGGGCGCAGGGGGTGATCGTAACGCCGGAGAACCTGCGGATCGCCGACAATGCGACGCTCATCCTGTCGCTGCATCAGCAGCTCGACGCCATGCGCGAGAGTGCGGCCGCTCCCGAAGCGAAGATCGGGACGACCGGCCGCGGGATCGGGCCGGCCTACGAGGACAAGGTCGGACGCCGCGCGATCCGCCTGATGGATCTCGCCGATCTCGGCGCGCTCCCGGCCAAGATCGACCGGCTGCTGGTGCACCACAACGCGCTCCGCCGCGGGCTGGAGCAGCCGCAGGTGGACCCGCAGGCGATCTTCGACGAGCTCGCTTCCGCCGCCGATCGCCTGCTGCCCTTCATGGACACGACGTGGGACCTGCTCGACGGGTATCGCCGCGACGGCGCGCGCATCCTGTTCGAAGGGGCGCAAGGGGCATTGCTCGACATCGACCACGGCACCTATCCGTTCGTGACGTCCTCCAACACGGTGGCGGGCCAGGCGGCGACCGGCTCCGGCCTCGGCCCGCACGCGCTCTCCTACGTGCTCGGCATCGCGAAGGCCTACACGACGCGCGTGGGGCAGGGGCCCTTCCCGACCGAGCAGCAGAACGAGGTGGGCGACTATCTCGGCGAGCGCGGGCGGGAGTTCGGGACCGTCACGGGCCGCAAGCGCCGCTGCGGCTGGTTCGATGCCGTCCTCGTGCGCCAGATGGTCCGGGTCTGCGGCATCGACGGCATCGCGCTGACGAAGCTCGACGTGCTCGACGGGCTGGAGCGCATCCGCATCTGCATCGGATACGAGCTCGACGGCAAGCGGCTCGACCGGCTGCCGGCAAGCCAGGCGGCACAGGCGGAGGTGGTGCCCGTCTACGAGGAAATGGAAGGCTGGGAAGGCTCGACGGCCGGGGCGCGCAGCTGGGCCGACCTGCCGGCGCAGGCGGTCAAGTACGTCCGCCATATCGAAGAGTTGATCGAGGCGCCGGTCGCGCTCCTGTCGACCAGCCCGGAACGGGACGACACGATTCTTGTCCGCGATCCATTTCAGGATTAGTCCCTGAGAGGAGCATCCGGAATCAGCACGGAAACGCCATGCCGGACTACACGTCCATCCTGAGGCGGTCTCTGGCCGCTCTGCCCGACCAGTCGCCGGAGACGCGGCAGGCGGTCTATGACCGGGCGCGGAGCGCCCTCGCGCGCCAGTTGAGCAATCTCGATCCGCCCTTGCCGCCGGAGCACGAGGAGGCGCAACGGGCGCAGCTTGAACATTCGATCGACGAGGTCGAAGCGGACTTTGCGGCTGCGCCGGGCGCCGAGCCGGCCGGAGAGGTCGAGGACGCCGACCTGTCCACGCCGACGGGAGCGGC
>JAEZEK010000225.1 GCA_023417735.1 Pseudomonadota bacterium
ATCTCCCGCTCTTGAAGCGGGACGGCGGCTTCGTGCGGCCGGGCTGGCTCGCCGAGCTCGACGAGGCGCGCGGCCTGCGCGACGAGAGCCGCCGGGTCGTCGCCGCGCTGCAGGCCCGCTACGCCGAGACGACCGGCCTGCGCACGCTGCGCATCCGGCACAACAACGTGCTCGGCTATTTCGTCGAGGTGAACGCGAGCCAGGCCGGCGTCCTGTCCGATTGCGAGGCGATCCGGTTCGTCCACCGCCAGACGCTCGCCAGCACGATGCGGTTCTCCACCGTCGAGCTCGGCGAGCTGGAGCAGCGCATCGCGAGCGCCGCCGAGCGGGCGCTCGGCCTGGAACGCGCCGTGTTCGACGACCTCGCCGCCCGCATCCTCGCCGCGGAGGCGCCGATCCGCCGCGCCGCGCAGGCGCTCGCCGAACTGGACGTCGCGGCCGGCTTCGCCGAGCTCGCGGAGCGCGAGGCGTACGTTCGCCCGCAGGTCGACGACAGCCTCGCCTTCGCGATCAAGGGCGGCCGGCATCCCGTGGTCGAGCAGGTCCTGCGCCGGTCGGGCGAGACCTTCGTCGGCAACGACTGCGCGCTCGGCTCCGAAACCGGGAGCGAGGGCAGCATCTGGCTCCTCACCGGCCCGAACATGGCCGGAAAGTCGACCTTCCTGCGCCAGAACGCGCTGATCGCGATCCTTGCGCAGACCGGCTCGTTCGTCCCGGCGGCGGAGGCGCGGATCGGCGTCGTCGACCAGCTCTTCTCCCGGGGCGGGGCGGCCGACGACCTCGCCCGCGGCCGCTCGACCTTCATGGTCGAGATGGTCGAGACCGCGGCGATCCTGAACCAGGCCGGCGAGCGCGCCCTCGTCATCCTCGACGAGATCGGGCGCGGCACCGCCACCTATGACGGGCTCTCGATCGCATGGGCGGCGATCGAGCACCTGCACGAGACGAACCGCTGCCGCACACTCTTCGCCACCCATTATCACGAGCTGACGCAGCTCGCCGCCCGCCTGCCGCGGCTCAGGAACGCCACCATGAAGGTGCGCGAATGGAAGGGGGAGGTGGTGTTCCTGCACGAGATCGTGCCGGGCGCCGCCGACCGCTCCTACGGCATCCAGGTCGCCAAGCTCGCGGGCCTGCCCGCCCCGGTGATCGCGCGGGCACGCGAGATCCTGCGGAGCCTGGAGCGGAATGCCGGACGGCGCGGCCCCGCGGTCGTGGACGAGCTTCCGCTCTTCGCCGCGCCGCCGGCCGAACCCCCGCCCCCCGATCCGGCGCTCGCCGCGATCGACGCGCTCGATCCCGACGCCCTCACGCCGCGCGAGGCACTGGAACGCCTCTACGGGCTGAAGCAGTTGCGCCGCAGCGGGGTGCCACCCGCCAGTGGCTGACCGCACGAGGAATAGCTTGCACCGATGTTCAGTGATGCGCGCTCACCCAGACCGCCTTAACACCGCAATATCCTGCTGACCCGGAGATCCATTGATTATCTCTACGATCTGGAACCCTGCGGATTGCCACACATCATGTATATACGAGTGGGCGATGAAAGTGTGTCCGTACTCGCCATCGAGATTCGCTCTACTCTTCAGACGTTCATGTCCACTGATGTAAATGAACTTGTCTGTATCGAGCCTTCTCGATATGTCCTCGCTCTCCTCCTTCGAAATAAGCCATATTCGCTGGCTTTCCGGTGACGATGCAATCGCTCGGAGCATGGGTTGTCCGTTGAAGGTCAGGATCACGATGGCATCGGGAGATGATGCTCGGGCAAGCTCCGACAGCCAAGCCTGCGCCGAATCTTCCGGCAGGTGGGAGAATACCGATTTCCCATAGACGAAGTCGAATGCTTTCGATTCGAAGGGTAGCGGCGGCGCCATTCTGTTTCTTTCTATCTGAACCGCAGGTAATGAAGCCTTGCACCAATCCGCGAGGTTCTCGTTGGCATCGCTCCCATGCATCCGCAGTCCTGGCACGGTGCTCATGAACCGTATGATCCGGCCGGATCCCACGCCGAAATCCAATCCCGCGGCTGTTCCTTCACCAGTCCAGTGACGCCGGAAAATCTCATAATACTGCCTGGCTTCGCGGATGCCGGACCATAGAAACTGCGATTCCGACCAACCTCCAGCGATACTGCGCAGATGGAACGGAGGAAGTGGCGGGACCATGCTCCTGAGCTTTTCATCCGTAATAACGCCGATCGAATGCCCCCACTCCAGGAATTTTTCCTGGCCCATCATATGCCACAGAGTGTTTATCTCGGGCCTCTCCTGCCGAAGTTCTCTAAGACGATCAAGCATTGACTTAGTTGTTACAGCATCCAAGAACGAAACCACTTGCACCCCCTTCAAAGCTGACCCGGAGGCTAAGATGTCGCCGCCATCGACAGTTGTCAAACACGTGGGAAGTGCAGGCAATGGAAACACGGGCGCGCGTTGGGCCAGTTGGGCGGCGCGTCAGCACTCGGCTGCTTCCATCACCTGACAGGCGAGGCAAACCGTAGGCAGCGGCGAAGCGGGCGTGGTATCGGATGCGCGTGAAGCGACCGGCGGATCGAGAGACGTGAACAGAGCCCGGCAGGCGGAGAGCCCGATCGACCCGCAGGCGCTGAGCGGCGCGCTGGACGAGGTCGCCTGGGCGCACGGCGGCGCATCGCCAGAAGCGCGCCGCGCCGTGCTCGACCTCCTCAAGGCGACCATGCTGGAAGGCCGGCAGGCGATCCGCCGCGATCTCGAGGCCGACAATCGCGGCCGCGAATGCGCCGAGCGGCTCAGCGCGCTCACCGATGTCGTCATCGAGGCGCTCTACACCTTCGCCACCGGCCGCGTCTTCCGGGTCAGCAACCCGTCCTCGGCGGAGCGCCTGTCGCTGGTGGCGGTCGGCGGCTACGGCCGGGCGACGCTCGCCCCCTTTTCCGACATCGACCTCCTCTTCCTCTTCCCGTACAAGCAGACCGCCTGGTCCGAGAGCGTCACCGAGTACCTGCTCTACATGCTCTGGGATCTCGGGCTGACGGTCGGGCACGCGACCCGCACCGTCTCCGAGACGCTGAAGGCCGCGCGCGACGACATGACGGTGCGCACGGCGGTGCTCGAAGCGCGCCACGTCTGCGGCGACAGCGATCTCTTCGACGACCTCCTCAAGCGCTTCGACGCGGAAGTGGTCGCCGGCACCGCGTCGGATTTCATCGCCGCCAAGCTCGCCGAGCGCGACCAGCGCCACGAGCGCGTCGGGGCCTCGCGCTACCTGGTCGAGCCGAACGTGAAGGACGGCAAGGGCGGCCTCCGCGATCTCCAGACGCTGTTCTGGATCGCCCGCTACACCTATCGGCTGCCGTCGGAGCAGGCGCTGTCCGAAGCGGGGCTCCTCAGCCGGACCGAGCTGCGCCTGTTCCGCAAGTGCGACGACTTCCTGTGGGCCGTCCGCTGCCATCTGCATTTCCTGTCGGGACGGGCCGAGGAGCGCCTGTCCTTCGACGTCCAGCCCGAGCTCGCGCGCAGGCTCGGCTATCAGCGCCACCCCGGGCTGGAGGCGGTCGAGCGCTTCATGAAGCACTACTTCCTGGTGGCCAAGGATGTCGGCGACCTCACCCGGATCGTGTGCGCCGCGCTCGAGGCGCGCCAGGAGAAGATGGCGCCGCGGCTGAACCGCTTCCTGCGCGGGCTGACCACCCGGCGGCGGGTGCTGCCGAAGGCGGGCGATTTCGTCGTCGAGAACGACCGCATCAACGTCGCCAGCCCGGACGCCTTCGAGCGCGACCCGGTCAACATGATCCGGATCTTCGCGCTCGCCGGCACCCACGACCTGCCGCTCCATCCCGAGGCGACGCGGCTCATCACGCGCTCGCTGCGGCGGATCGGGCGCACCGTCCAGCAGGACCCCGAAGCGAACCGGCTGTTCCTGGAGATCCTGCGGACGCCGGAGCGCAACGAGCTGGTGCTCCGCCAGATGAACGAGGCGGGCGTGCTGGGGCGGTTCGTGCCGGAGTTCGGCCGCATCGTCGCGATGATGCAGTTCAACATGTACCACCATTACACGGTGGACGAGCACCTGATCCGCGCGGTCGGCGCGCTCGCCGACCTCCAGCTCGGCCGGATCGCCAGCGAGCACCCGCTCTCCAACGAGCTCCTGCCGAAGTTCAAGGACCTGACGCTCCTCTACGTGACGCTGTTCCTGCACGACATCGCGAAGGGCCGGCCGGAGGACCATTCGATTGCCGGCGCACGGGTGGCGCGCCGGGTCTGCCCCCGCCTCGGGCTCTCCGCCGCGCAGACGGAGCTCGTCGCCTGGCTCATCGAGCAGCATCTCACGATGTCGCGGATCGCCCAGTCGCGCGATCTCGCCGACCGGCGCACGATCCTGGACTTCGCGAACATCGTGCAGTCCATGGAGCGGCTGAACCTGCTTCTCGTCCTCACCGTCTGCGACATCCGTGCGGTCGGCCCGGGCGTCTGGAACGGCTGGAAGGGGCAGTTGCTCCGCACCCTCTATTTCGAGACCGAGGCGGTGCTGACCGGCGGGCTCGGCCGAGAGACGCGCGGCGCCAAGGTGGCGGAGGCGCAGGCCGCGCTTTCGGCGCGCCTGTCGCACTGGCCCGATTCCGAGCGGGAGCGGCTGCTCGCGCTCCATTACCCGGCCTACTGGATCCGGGTCGACGAGGAGCGCCAGGCCCGGCAGGCCGAGCTCATCCGGGCTGCCGACCGGGACGGGCGGAACTTCTCGGCGGAGATCCGCCCGATGGCGTTCGAGGGCGCGACCGAGATCACCATCCTCACGCCGGACCACCCGCGCATCCTGTCCCTGATGGCGGGCGCCTGCGCCGCGGCCGACGCCAACATCGTGGACGCGCAGATCTACACGACCATGGACGGGCGCGCGCTCGACACGATCGTCGTCTCGCGCGCCTTCGACACCGACGCCGACGAGCGGCGGCGGGGCGAGCGGATCGTGGCGACGATGGAGCAGGCCTTGCAGGGGCGGCTGCGGCTCTCCGAGGCGCTCGCGCGCAAGCGCCGCAAGAGCCGCCGGCGCGACGCCTTCGTCATCGAACCGCAGGTCAGGGTGACGAACGAGCTCTCCGACCGCTTCACCGTCATAGAGGTCGAGTGCCTGGACAGGTCCGGGCTGCTCTACGACCTCACCCACGGCATCGCCGAGCTCAACCTCGACATCGCCTCCGCCCACATCGCCACCTTCGGCGAGCGCGTCGTCGACACCTTCTACGTGACCGACCTCGTGGGGCACCAGGTCACCGCCAAGGCGCGGCAGACCCGGATCAGGCGGCGCCTGCTGGAGGCGATCGGGGCCGACGAGGCGCCCGCGGCACCGGAGACCAGGGCCTCGTGAGCCTCGCCACGAAGTTCATGAGCGTCGGCGGGGCGACGCTCGCCAGCCGTCTGCTCGGCTTCGTCCGGGAGATGATGGTGGCGGCCGCGCTCGGCGCGGGGCCGGTCGCAGACGCGTTCTACGCGGCGTTCCGGTTTCCGAACCTCTTCCGGCGGCTGCTCGCCGAGGGCGCGTTCAATGCCGCCTTCATCCCGCTCTACGCCCGTACCCTCGAGGGCGAAGGCGAGGCCGCCGCGCGCCGCTTCGCGGAGGAGGTGCTGGCCGCGCTCGTGCTCGTGCTCGCCGCCCTGACCGGCGTCGTCATGATCGCCACCCCGCTCATCGTGGCCGGTATCGCACCCGGGTTCCGCAGCGACGCGGCGAAGTTCGACCTGACCGTCGAGCTCTTCCGCGTGATGTTTCCCTACCTCGTCTGCATGTCGCTCACCGCCATGGTGAGCGGCGTCCTCAACGCCCACCGCCGCTTCTTCGTGGCCGCCCTCGCGCCGACGCTCCTCAACGTCGTCACCATCGCCGGCCTCGCCTTCGCGATCTGGCGGGGAATGGACGGGGCGGACGTGGGGCGCGTGCTGAGCTGGTCGGTGCTCGTCGCGGGCGTGGCGCAGCTCGTGATGGTGTCGGTCGCCGCCCGCCGCATCGGCTTCAGCGTGCGCCCGCGCCTGCCGCGGCTCACGCCTTCGGTCAAGCGCCTGCTCTGGCTGATGGGGCCGGCCGCGCTCGCGGGCGGCATCACCCAGGTCAACCTCTTCATCGGCCAGATCATCGCCTCCACCAAGGACGGCGCGATCGCGATCCTCCAGTTCGCCGACCGCATCTACCAGCTGCCGCTCGGCGTGATCGGCATCGCGATCGGGGTGGTGCTCCTGCCGGAGCTCGCGCGCACGCTCAAGGCCGGCCACCTGCGCGAGGCGGTGCACACGCAGAACCGGGCGCTCGAGTTCGCGCTGTTCCTGACGCTGCCGGCCGCCACCGCCCTCGTCGTCGTGCCTGAGGAGATCATCCGGGTGCTCTTCGAGCGCGGCGCATTCACGCCCGAGACGACCGCCTCCACCGCCCGCGCGCTCGGCATATACGGGCTCGGCCTGCCCGCCTTCGTCATGATCAAGGTGTTCACGCCGGGGTTCTTCGCGCGCGAGGACACGCGCACGCCGATGTATTTCGCGGCGGCCGCGGTCGCCGTGAACGTCACGCTCGCGCTCACCCTCTTCCCGCGCATGGCCGAGGCCGGCATCGCCACGGCGGAATCGGTCGCCGGCTGGGTGAATGCCGGGCTCCTGCTCTTCACGCTCCGCCGGCGGGGCCAGTTCGCGGCCGACGAGATGCTCCTGAAGCGCCTGCCGCGGCTCGTCGCGACGCTCGTCCTCTTCGCGGCCGCGATCTATGCCGGCTCGCGCTTGTTCGGCGGGGCGTTCCGGCCGGACGCGGGACTGGCGAAGCAGGCCGGCGCGCTGGTCGTCCTCGTCGGCGGCGGGGCGCTCTTCTACTTCGCCGCGGCGCAGCTCACGGGCGCGGCGGACTTTCGCGCCTTCGCGCGAAATCTCCGCCGGAGCTGAGCCTGCTGCAGGCGGCTGGAGTTGTCCGGTTCGGGTCGCGAACGCGTCGTCCGCTCACGGGTGTCGTTGCGGCTGTGCGAGCGGCGTGCAAGGGCGGGGCTCTTGCCCACGGGCTGCACAGGCGGCTTGGCTCGGCGCAAGCGGGTTCACGCGGCGGCCCTCTTCGGATCGTCTTCGGCGTCCTGGACGCGCCAGCGGAGGAGGCATCGTGGGCCATGGAAGATGGCCAGCACGCCGTCGGGATGGTGATGGGCGCGGACCTCGGCGCGACCGAAGTGAGCCCTGGCGGGATGGCGCGGGTTCTGCAGCCGTTGGCGTCGTGATGAGACGGTATCGTCGGGAGCGGCGGGCCGCTCGTCCCAGCGCCCGCCGCCGTGACCTTGAACAATCGGCGGCAGCGGCGTATATGGGCTGCAACATCTCGAAGACAGATCGAGAGTGGGTCCCCCCGGGTCCCGCTCTTTTTTATTATCTCGACCCAATCGAACCTGGCCTCGAACGGCCGGGCCACGGAGCGGAATGGACACTCGCCGCCTGACGCGCGAGACGGGCCTCGAAGCCCGCATCGCCCTTATCGTGGAGCCGATCGTCACGGACCTCGGCTACGAGCTGGTCCGTGTGAAGGTGACCAGCCAGAACGGCATGACGCTGCAGATCATGGCCGAGCGCCCCGACGGCACGATGGCCGTGGAGGATTGCGAGGCGATCAGCCGGAACGTCTCGCCCGCGCTCGACGTCGACGACCCGATCGGCCGCGCCTACCATCTCGAGGTGTCGTCGCCCGGCATCGACCGGCCGCTGACCCGCGCGAAGGACTTCGCGCTCTGGGCCGGCCACGAGGCGAAGGTCGAGATGGAGACGGCGCACAACGGGCGGAAGCGCTTCCGCGGCATCCTGCTCGGCGTCAGGGACGGCACGGCCGGCATCCGCCTGCCCAAGGGGTCGGACCCGAACGAGGTCTGGCTTCCGCTCGACGACATCGGCGAGGCGAAGCTCGTGCTGACCGACGAACTCATCGAGGCGGCTCAGCGCAGCGCCCCCGCCAACGACAACGAAACCGACGAAGATCAACCGGACTGACGAGGACGGAGCCCCAGCCATGGCTGTCAGCGCGAACAGGCTCGAACTGCTGCAGATCGCCGATGCGGTCGCACGCGAGAAGACGATCGACCGCCGCATCGTGATCGAGGCGATGGAGGATGCGATCCAGAAGGCGGCGAAGTCGCGCTACGGCGTCGATACCGAGATCCGCGCCGAGATCGACAACAAGACCGGCGAGATCCGGCTGCAGCGGCTCATGGAAGTGGTCGAGACCCCCGAGGACTTCGCCGTCCAGATCGCGCTCGAGGACGCGCGCCGGCGCAATCCGGCCGCCCAGATCGGCGACTTCATCTCCGAGCCGCTGCCGCCGCTCGATTACGGCCGGATCGCCGCCCAGTCGGCGAAGCAGGTCATCATGCAGAAGGTGCGCGACGCCGAGCGCGACCGCCAGTACGAGGACTACAAGGATCGCATCGGCGACATCGTGAACGGCACGGTGAAGCGGGTCGAATACGGCAACGTGATCGTCGATCTCGGCCGCGGCGAGGCCATCATCCGCCGCGACGAGATGATCCCGCGCGAGACCTTCCGCTACGGCGACCGCGTCCGCGCCTATGTCTACGACGTCCGCCGCGAGCAGCGCGGGCCGCAGATCTTCCTGTCGCGCACGCATCCGCAGTTCATGGCCAAGCTCTTCACCATGGAAGTGCCGGAAATCTACGACGGCATCATCGAGATCAAGTCGGTCGCGCGCGATCCGGGCTCCCGCGCCAAGATCGCGGTCGTCTCGCACGATTCCTCCATCGATCCGGTCGGCGCCTGCGTCGGCATGCGCGGCAGCCGCGTCCAGGCGGTGGTCGGCGAGCTCCACGGCGAGCGCATCGACATCATCCCCTGGTCGCCCGACGCGGCGACCTTCATCGTCAACGCGCTGCAGCCGGCGGAAGTCTCCAAGGTGGTCCTCGACGAGGACGCCGAGCGCATCGAGGTGGTGGTGCCCGACGACCAGCTGTCGCTCGCGATCGGCCGGCGCGGCCAGAACGTCCGCCTCGCCTCGCAGCTGACCGGCTGGGACATCGACATCCTGACCGAGGACGAGGAATCGGAGCGCCGGCAGAAGGAGTTCGCCGATCGGACCGAGCTCTTCGTCAATGCGCTCGACGTCGACGAGATGGTCGCCCAGCTGCTCGCCTCCGAAGGGTTTGCGAACGTGGAGGAGGTCGCCTATGTAGACCTCGACGAGGTCGCCTCGATCGAGGGTTTCGACGAGGACACGGCGGAAGAGCTCCAGACCCGCGCCCGCGAATACCTCGAGGCGATCGAGCAGGCCCAGGACGAGGAGCGCCGGCAGCTCGGCGTCGCCGACGACCTGAAGCAGGTGCCCGGCGTGACCACGCCGATGCTGGTCGCGCTCGGCAAGAACGACATCAAGACGCTCGAGGACCTCGCCTATTGCGCCGCGGACGACCTCGTCGGCTGGACCGAGCGCAAGGACGGCGAGACGCAGCGCTTCGAGGGCGCGCTGTCCGGCTTCGAGCTGTCGCGGCAGGAAGCCGAGGACATCGTGATGGCGGCGCGCCGCCAGGCCGGCCTGATCCCGGAGGAGGCCGAGGCGGCCGAGCCGGAAGCCGAGGCCGAGGGCGAGGAGACGACTGCGGCTTGACCGCGACCGGCGAGGGACAGCCCGCGCGCGACGCGGGGCGGACGCGGACCTGCATCGTCAGCCGCGCGGCGAAACCCGAGGCGGATCTGATCCGTTTCGTGGCGGATCCGGACAACGTCATCGTGCCGGATCTGAAGGCGAACCTGCCCGGGCGCGGTGCCTGGGTCGCCCTCGATCGCGGGGCGGTGGCCGAAGCGGTTCGCAGGAACCTCTTCGCCCGGGCCCTCAAGGCGCCCGTCAGGGCGGAGCCGGGCCTGCCGGATCTGGTCGGGGCCCTCCTCCGGAAGGCGGCGCTCGGACGGCTCGGGCTGGCGCGCAAGGCGGGCGAGGCGGTGACGGGCTTCGCCAAGGTCGAGGGGGCGATCGGTTCGGGGCGCGTGGCGGCGCTCCTGACGGCCTCCGACGGGGCCGAGGACGGCCGCCGGAAGATGCTTGCGGCGCTCAGGCGACGCTACGGGCCGGAGGCTCCGGTCCCGGTGATCCGCGCGTTCTGCGCGGAGGAATTGGGTTTGGCATTGGGCCAGCCACATGTGATACATGCTGCCGTGCTCCAGGGCCCGGCGGGACGAAATTTCGCGGCAGCGGCCGAGCGCATAGCCCGTTACGAGGGCGACACGGCCGGTTCCGTCGCGAACCGAGAAGGCGACGCCAGGAACGACGAATGACAGATACGACGAGCAGAGGCGACAAGACGATCCGGGTCGAGGGCAGCGGCCGCAAGACGCTTTCGCTGAAGCGCGATACGGATACGGTCAGGCAGAGCTTTTCCGGCGGGCGCTCCAAGGCGGTGCTCGTGGAGAAGAAGCGCCGTCGCGTGCCGGGACCGGGCGAGCGCCCGGAAGGGGACGAGGCTCCTGCCGTCGTCGAGCGGCCGCGCGAGGCGC
>JAEZEK010000231.1 GCA_023417735.1 Pseudomonadota bacterium
CGGGCGTTCCGCCACCGCCGCGGCCGGACGCCCGTGATGCTGCCGGGCATCCTCACCCGATACGTCACGCGGCGGTTCACCGGCTCGGTGGCGCTCATCCTGGCGGGCATGATGGTGCTCGTCTTCCTGGTCGATTTCGTCGAGTTCGTGCGCCGGTTCAGCGACCGGGCCGATTTCACCGCCGGCACCGGCTTCTACATGGCGCTGCTCCGCGCGCCGTTCCTCGCCGAGACCATCCTGCCCTTCGCCTTCCTGTTCGGTGCCATGCTCGGCCTGCTCGGCCTGTCGCGCCGGCTCGAGCTGGTCGTGGCGCGCGCGAGCGGCGTCTCCGTCTGGCGCTTCCTCGCCGGGCCGATGGCGGTGGCCATCGCCTTCGGCCTGCTGTCGAGCCTGGCCGTCAACCCGTTCGCCGTCGCCTGGAAGGACACGGCGGACAGGATGGAGGCCCAGCTTACCGGAGCCGATGCCCCGCGCGACCAGAGCGGCGGCTGGTTCCGGCAGGAAGGCGTAGACGGCCCCTCGATCATCTATGCGCGCCGCGTCGACGACGACGGCCTGTCGCTGCTCGGCCCGACGGCGTTCGTCTTCGACCAGCGCGGCGGGTTCCGGGAGAAGGCGGTGGCGAATACCGCAACGTACGCCCCCGGGCGCTGGATCCTCAGGAACGCCACCGTGACCTCGGCGGAGCGCCGGCCCGAGCCGGTGGAATCCTACATCGTTCCGACCGAGCTCACGCGGGCCCAGCTGAGGCAGACGCTCCAGGCGAGCCAGACGCAATCCGTCTGGTCCCTGCCCGGCTACATCGAGACCGCGGAACGGACGGGCATCAACACCGACCGCCCCCGCCTCGCCTTCCACAGTCTGCTCGGCCGCCCGTTCTTTCTCGCCTCCATGGTGACGATCGCGGCCAGCGTCAGCCTTCGCCTGTTCCGCCACGGCGGAATCGGCCAACTCGTCGTGACTGGCGTGATTGCGGGCTTTCTGCTTTATGTCCTGACCGAAGTCGTATCCGACTTGGGGGGGAACGGTGTCATCAGTCCGGCGCTTGCGGCCTGGTTGCCGCCCATTCTCGCGCTGACGTTCGGGGCAACGGCCCTGTTGTATCAGGAGGACGGATGACGAGGCGCAGCGTCCATGCGCAGTCGCGCCGTCTCGGTCGTGCTGCCCGCGGGCTGGCGCGCACGGCGCTGCTCGTCTTCCTGACGGCCGCCCCCTTGCTGCCGGTGCCGGCGTTCGCGCAGGCCATCGGCGAGCTGGGCGAGCTCGCCCCCACCGATCCCGATGCGAAGATGCTGCTCGAAGCCGATCAGCTCGTATACGATTTCGACAACAAGGTCGTGACCGCCGTCGGCGGCGTCCAGATCTACTACGACGGCTATACCGTCACCGCCGCGCAGGTGAGCTACGCCCAGGCGCAGGGCCGGCTGATCGCCACCGGCGGCGTCAGGATCGTCGAGCCGGACGGCAACATCATCACGGCCGAATCCGCCGACCTCACCGATACCTTCCGCGACGGCTTCATCGAGAGCCTCAACGTCCAGACCGTCGACCGCGCCCGCTTCGCGGCCAACAGCGCCTCGCGGCAGGCCGGCAACGTGACCGTCTTCTCCGAGGGCGTCTACACGGCCTGCGAGCCCTGCAAGGAGGATCCGCGCCGTCCGCCGCTGTGGCAGGTGAAGGCGAAGCGCATCATCCACGACAAGCGGGCGCGCACGGTCTATTACGAGCACGGGTCGCTGGAGTTCTTCGGCGTCCCGATCGCCTACACGCCGTATTTCTTCCATCCCGATCCGACCGTGAAGCGGAAGACGGGGTTCCTGATCCCGAGCATCAGGCAGTCGGCCGCGCTCGGGTTCGGCGTCACGACGCCCTTCTTCTGGAATCTGGCGCCGAACTACGACCTGACGTTCTCTCCGACGTACTTTTCCCGGCAGGGCCTGCTCGCCGAGGTCGAGTGGCGCCACCGCGTGCTCAGCGGCGCCTACGACGTCCGCGTCGCCGGCATCTTCCAGCAGTCGCCGCAGGCCTTCAACGGCCTCAGCGGAGACCGCGATTCCCGCGGCAGCATCCAGACGAAGGGCGCCTTCGCGCTCTCCTCGCAATGGACCACCGGCTGGGACGTCACGATGACCAGCGACCGCACCTTCGGGCGCGATTACAGCATCCGGGGTGCCACGGCGCTCGACGTGCCGTCGACGCTCTACCTGACCGGCATGAGCGAGCGAAACTACTTCGACGTGCGGGCGTATTATTTCCGCGTCCAGCGCGAGAACACGATCGAGTACGATGCGATCACCGGCGCGGCAACCGTGCATGACGACCAGCGCGAGCAGGCGGTGATCCACCCGGTCCTCGACCACAACTACATCTTCGGGCAGCCGGTGCTGGGCGGGGAACTGCGCCTCGATTCCAACGTGACGAGCCTTTCGCGCGCCGCCAGCGATCGCCGCACCGTCCCCGCGATCGACTATTACAACGGCGTCGCGGGCAATTTCAGCCGCGCCTCGACCGGGGCGTCCTGGCAGCGGACGCTGATCGGCGCGGGCGGGCAGGTCTTCACGCCGTTCGCCTACGTGAAGGCCGATCTCAACTGGGTCAACGCCGACAACCCCCTGAGCGGGCTTCCGTCCGACGAGTTCCTGACGCGGGCCATGCCGGCGATCGGCCTCGAGTACAAATGGCCGTTCATCGCCACCACCAGCTTCCTCACCCAGACCTTCAGCCCGATCGCGCAGATCATCGTACGCCCGAACGAGCAGCACGTGGGCAAGCTGCCGAACGAGGACGCCCAGAGCCTCGTCTTCGACGACACGATCCTGTTCGCGCGCGACAAGTTCTCCGGCTACGACCGCCAGGAGGGCGGCACCAGGGCCAATCTCGGCGTGTCCTACTACGCCCAGTTCCTCAACGGCTGGAGCGTCGACGCGCTCGCCGGGCAATCCTTCCAGCTGGCCGGGAGGAACTCCTTCGCGCAGACCGACATGTCGCTGACCGGCGTCGGATCCGGGCTCGACACGGATCGCTCGGATTATGTCGGCCGGGTCACCGTCGACAGCGGGCGGGGCATCTCGGTGACCGGCCGCGCGCGTTTCGACGAGAAGGACCTCACGCTGGAGCGGGCCGAGGTGAGCGGCACGCTGGCGCGCGGCCGCAACAGCGCGAGCCTCGGCTACGCCTATCTCGAGGCCCGCCCCGAGCAGGGCATCCTCAACGACCGGCGCGAGGTTGCGGCCGCGGCGGTGCTCGCCGTCTCCCGCACCTGGTCGGTCAGCGGCGGCCTCACCTACGATCTGGAGAACGACAGCATCATCAAGCACAGCGTCGGGCTCGCTTACGACGACGAGTGCTTCAACCTCTCGGCCACCTATTCCGAGACGCTGGACCGGTACTCCGACATCGTGACCGACAAGAAGGTGTTCGTGCGGTTCAACCTCAGGACCATCGGCGATACGGCGCTGACCTCGAGCGTCAACTGACCGTCACCGGAATGTTGACAGATTTGCGCGCTTGAAGGACGACCTACAGGCATGACCACGATCGGCTGAAGGAACATGAACATCCTCTATCGGCGCTCCGGAACGGTGCGCGCACGCATTGCGGTCCGGGTTGCGGCGCTTGCCTTCGCCGGCGCCATGATGGCCGTTCCCGCCTCCGGCGCCCTCGCGCAGACCGCCATCAAGGTCCTGGTCAACAACGAGCCGGTCACCAGCTACGACATCGACAACCGGTCGCGGCTCCTGAACCTGACGACCGGCGGCAAGGCGGGCCGGCAGCAGGCCGTCGAAGAGCTGATCAACGACCGGCTGAAGCTGCAGGAAGCCAAGCGGCGCAACATCAACGTCGCCGACACCGAGGTGCAGCGCGCCTTCGCGACCATTGCCGAGCGCGCCAAGCTCTC
>JAEZEK010000243.1 GCA_023417735.1 Pseudomonadota bacterium
TCGGCTTCATGGACAGCCTCGAGGGCGCGGCGCCCTATCCGGCGGCGGCGCCTCCGCCGTCGGAAGCCCTGCGCCGGCCGGAAGCGGCGATGATCCTCGCCGAGGGAATGCCGACGATGGTGCTCGCACCCGGCGGGGAGACCCTGGCCGCGCTCGCCGGCCACCTCAGCCTCCGCCCCGAGCTCCGCGCCCGCGTGCGGGTCGCCCCGCCCGAGGCGATCCGCGCCTTCCTGCTGCGGACGCACGCGCATCGGCTACTGCACCTGGCGACCTACCGCCTGGCGCGCGCCATGCCGCTTTGCTCGGCAAGCCGGGTGCCGTCCGCCCAAGGCAGGCGCGACTGGCTCTGGGCCATCTTCGCCGGCGGGATGGCTGGCCTCGGCGCCTTTCCCGCAGAGACGGGCCTGGTCTTCTCGCTCCTCCTCTCGCTGGCCTTCCTGAACTCGGTGACATGGAAGCTCGCGGCCGCCTGCTGCGCGCCCGCCCCCGAAGGGCGATCGCCGGTGCCGCTGAAGGATGCGGATCTGCCGTCCTATTCGGTCCTGGTGCCGCTCTACCGGGAAAGCGCTGTCCTGCCCGCGCTGGTGCGGAACCTCGAGGCCCTCCGCTATCCGCGCTCCAAGCTGCAGGTCGTGCTGATCGTCGAGGCCGACGACACGGAGACCGCCGATGCCCTCGGCGCGCTCGTGCTGCCGCCGCACTTCGAGGTGGTGAAGGTGCCGCCGGCCGAGCCGCGCACCAAGCCGAAGGCGCTCGTCTTCGCCCTCCCGCTCGCCCGCGGCGATTGCGTTGCCGTGTTCGACGCGGAGGACCGGCCGGAGCGCGACCAGCTCAGGACGGCGGCGGCGGCGCTGGCGGCCGATCCGCGCCTCGGCTGCGTTCAGGCGAGCCTCGTACCCGAGAACCGGGACAGCTGGTTCGCCCGGATGTTCGCAATGGAGTATGCGGCGAACTTCGAGGTCCTGCTGCCCGCGCTCGCGCACTGGCGCGTGCCGCTGCCGCTCGGGGGCACGTCGAACCACTTCCCGCGCCACATTCTGCAGCGGGTCGGCGCGTGGGATCCGTTCAACGTGACGGAGGACGCCGATCTCGGGATCCGGCTCGCCCGGTTCGGCTATCGCACCGGCGTGATCCGCTCGCGCACCTTCGAGGAAGCGCCGGTCCGGTTCTCCCAATGGCTGCCGCAGCGGCGGCGCTGGATCAAGGGCTGGATCCAGACGGCGGTCGTCGCGATGGCGGAAGGCACGCCGAAGGCGCGGCGGCTGTCCTTCCGAGACGCGCTCGCGGTCCATGCCGTCGTGACCGGGGCCATTCTCGGGCTGCTGTTCTTCCCGCTGTCGTTCCTCGCCGCGGCCAACGCATCGTACTGGCTCCTGGTCACGGAGGAATCCCTCGGCCCGGTTGCCTGGATGCTGCTCGGGATCTCGCTCTGGAACAGCTTCGCCCTGGCGGCGGGAAGCGCGGTGGGCGCAGCGCGCGGGCTGAAGCGGGCGGGCGCCTCCGGCCTCGTCCGCCTCATCCCGACTCTGCCCGCCTATTGGGTGCTGATGTCCTTCGCCGCCTGGCAGGCGCTCTGGCAGTACCTCACGAAGCCGTTCGCCTGGGAGAAGACGCAGCACGGGGTCTCCAGGTCCCGCAACGCGGGTTCACCGGGTGTCGCGTGACGGCCCAAGCGGCGCTTCAGAACGCGACGGCCTGGCCGTCCTTGCGCGGGTCCGAGCCGGCGACGTAGCCGCCCTCGATGCGCGCGACGAGCTGGGCGCCGCCGAAGCCGAAGGCGAGATCCGGTGTCTGCATCGCCACCCGATGCCCGCGCCGGCCGAGCTCCTCGAGCGTCCGCGGCTGGAGGCCCGGCTCCACTGCGACTTCGAGCCCGGCCATGTAGCGCCAGCGCGGGGCGTCCACCGCCGTTTGAGGGTCCTGGCCCCAGAGCTGGGTCCTGAGCACCATCTGCAGATGGCCCTGCGCCTGCATCGCCCCGCCCATCACGCCGAAGCTCATCAGCGGCGCGCTCTCCCGCATCAGGAAGCCCGGGATGATCGTGTGGAACGGCCGCTTGCGCGGGCCGACCTCGTTCGGATGCCCGGCCTCGAGCGTGAAGCCGGAGCCGCGGTTCTGCAGGCTGATGCGGGTTCCCGGCACGACCACGCCGGAGCCGAAGCCGGCATAGTTCGACTGGATGTAGGACACCATCATGCCCGCCTCGTCGGCGGCGGACAGATAGACCGTACCGCCCCGCTTCGGGGCGCCGGGGCCGAAGACCTGCGCCCGCGCCGGATCGATCAGCCGCGCGCGCTCGGCGAGATAGGCCGGGTCGAGGAGATGGCCCACCGTCACCTCGCGCATGAAGGCCAGGTCGGCAACGTGCGCGTGCACGTCGGCGAAGGCGAGCTTCATCGCCTCGATCTCGAGATGAAGCGCGTCTGCGGCGTCCGGATCGGGCCCGAGATCGAGACGGCTCAGGATGCCGAGCGCGATCAGCGCCGCGATGCCCTGGCCGTTCGGCGGTATCTCGTGGAGCGCGGCGCCGTGGAAATCCTGCGCGATCGTCCCGCACCAGTCCGCTTCGTGCGCGGCGAGGTCCTCGGCGGAGAGCGCGGCGCCGTGCGCGGCCGCGAACGCCGCCACCGCCACGCCGAGAGGCCCGCGAAAGAACGCCACCCCCTCCCTCTCCGCGACCAGGCGCACCGACCGCGCC
>JAEZEK010000283.1 GCA_023417735.1 Pseudomonadota bacterium
CCTTCCCGGCGCGCCCGCTCTTTCCAGAGGCATTGAAATGAACGGACAGAATATCCGGATCCGGCTGAAGGCGTTCGATCACCGCGTGCTCGATACGTCGACGGCGGAGATCGTATCGACCGCCAAACGGACCGGTGCGCAGATTCGCGGCCCGATTCCGCTTCCGACCCGGATTGAGAAGTTCACGGTGAACCGCTCGCCGCACGTCGACAAGAAGAGTCGCGAGCAGTTCGAGATCCGCACCCACAAGCGGCTGCTCGACATCATTGACCCGACCCCGCAGACGGTGGACGCGCTGATGAAGCTCGACCTGGCTGCCGGTGTCGATGTCGAGATCAAGCTCTAGGGCAAGGCCCTGACGAGGTAGAAGACCATGCGTTCAGGCGTGATCGCACAGAAGCTGGGCATGACCCGCGTCTACACGGAAGCCGGCGAGCAGGTGCCCGTCACGGTTCTCCGCGTCGACGGCTGCCAGGTCGTTGCACAGCGTACGGAAGACAAGGACGGCTACACCGCGCTGCAGATCGGTGTCGGTCGTGCCAAGGCGAAGAACACGACCAAGGCCATGCGCGGGCATTTCGCGAAGGCCGAAGTCGAGCCGAAGCGCAAGATGGCGGAGTTCCGGGTGAGCCCGGAGAACCTCGTCGACGTGGGCGCCGAGATCACCGCGGAGCATTTCGTTCCGGGCCAGTTCGTCGACGTGACGGGCACCTCGATCGGCAAGGGCTTCGCCGGCGTCATGAAGCGGCACAATTTCGGCGGCCTGCGCGCCACGCACGGCGTCTCGGTTTCGCACCGCTCGCACGGCTCGACCGGCCAGCGCCAGGACCCCGGCAAGGTGTTCAAGGGCAAGAAGATGGCCGGCCACATGGGCGACGTACGCGTCACGACGCAGAACCTGCAGGTCGTGCGCACCGATGCCGAACAGGGCCTGATCCTGATCCGCGGCGCCGTTCCGGGTGCCAAGGGCGGCTGGCTCCTGGTGCGCGATGCCGTGAAGAGAAAGGCGCCGGAAGGCCTGCCGCTGCCGGCTGCGATCCGCGCGCGCGGCGAGACCGCGGCCCCGGCCGAGACGGCCGCCGAGGCCGGAGGAGAGGCGTGATGCAGTTCGATGTGAAGACGCTCGACGGCGAGACCGCCGGCAGCATCACGGTCTCGGAGGCGGTGTTCGGGCTCGAGCCGCGCGCCGACATCCTTCAGCGCATGGTGCGCTACCAGCTCGCCAAGCGGCAGCAGGGCTCGCACAAGACGAAGGGCCGCTCCGAGATCAAGGCGACATCGAAGAAGATGTACCGCCAGAAGGGCACCGGCTCCGCGCGCCACGGCAACAAGGCGGCGCCGCAGTTCCGCGGCGGCGGCAAGGCGTTCGGCCCGGTCGTGCGCGACCATGCCATCGACCTGCCGAAGAAGGTGCGTGCACTCGCTCTGCGTCACGCGCTTTCGGCCAAGGCCCGCGCCGAGGCCATCGTGGTGGTGGACGAGCTGAAGAGCGCGGACGCCAAGACCAAGGCGCTGCTCGCGCGCTTCGGCGGGCTCGGGCTGACCAATGCGCTGATCGTCGGCGGCACCGAGATCGACGAGGGGTTCGGCCGCGCGGCCAGGAACATCCCGCAGATCGACGTGCTGCCGATCCAGGGCATCAACGTCTACGACATTCTGCGCCGTGACCGGCTGGTCCTGACCCGGGCCGCGGTCGAGGCGCTCGAGGAGCGGTTCAAATGACCGACCTGAGGCATTACGACACGATCATCGCTCCGGTGATCACCGAGAAGTCGACCATGGCGTCCGAGCACAACAAGGTCGTCTTCAAGGTCGCGAACAAGGCGACGAAGCCGGAGATCAAGGCGGCCGTCGAGGCGCTCTTCAGCGTCAAGGTCGACAAGGTGAACACGCTCGTCCGCAAGGGCAAGAACAAGCGGTTCCGCGGCATCGCCGGTCGCCAGAAGGACTTCAAGAAGGCGGTCGTGACCCTCGCCGAGGGCCATTCGATCGACGTGACGACCGGACTGTGAGCCGGAACGGATAGGAATCGGGAATAATCCGATGGCACTGAAGAGCTTCAATCCGACGACGCCGGGCCAGCGCCAGCTGGTCCTGGTCGACCGTTCGGGCCTCTGGAAGGGCAAGCCCGTGAAGGGCCTGACCGAGGGGCTGACCAAGAGCGGCGGGCGGAACAATCTCGGCCGCGTGACGGCCCGCCGGCGCGGCGGCGGTCACAAGCGGACCTATCGCCTGGTCGACTTCAAGCGGACGAAGTTCGACGTGCCCGCGACGGTCGAGCGGCTCGAATACGATCCGAACCGCTCCGCCTTCATCGCGCTGATCCGCTACGAGGACGGCGAGCAGTCCTACATCCTCGCGCCGCAGCGGCTCGCGGAAGGGGACACGGTCGTGTCCGGGCAGAGCGTCGACGTGAAGCCCGGCAACGCCATGCCGCTGCGCTCGATCCCGGTCGGCACGATCATCCACAACATCGAGCTGAAGCCCGGCAAGGGCGGCCAGATGGCCCGCGCCGCCGGCGCCTACGCCCAGATCGTCGGCCGCGACCAAGGCTATGCGATCCTGCGCATGAACTCCGGCGAGCAGCGCCTGGTGCACGGCTCGTGCATGGGCACGATCGGCGCGGTGTCGAACCCGGACCACGCCAATATCAGCCTCGGCAAGGCGGGCCGGTCGCGCTGGGCGGGCAAGCGCCCGAGCGTTCGCGGCGTCGCCATGAACCCGATCGACCATCCGCATGGCGGCGGCGAGGGCCGGACGTCGGGCGGCCGGCACCCGGTCACACCGTGGGGCAAGCCGACCAAGGGCAAGAAGACCCGCACCAACAAGGCAACGCAGAAGTACATCCTGCGCTCGCGCCACGCCCGCAAGGGCCGCTGAGCGGCACCAGGTTAGGAGACAAGAGTGGCACGTTCAGTCTGGAAAGGTCCGTTCTTCGACGGATACCTGCTGAAGAAGGCGGAGAAGGTGCGGGAGTCCGGCCGCAACGAGATCATCAGGATCTGGAGCCGGCGCTCGACCATCCTGCCGCAGTTCGTGGGGCTGACCTTCGGCGTCTACAACGGCCAGAAGCACGTCCCGGTGCAGGTGAGCGAGGACATGATCGGCCACAAGTTCGGCGAGTTCTCGCCGACGCGGACCTATTACGGGCACGCGGCCGACAAGAAGGCGAGAAGGAAGTAAGCCATGGGCAAGCCGAAGCGCGAGCGGGCGCTGAAGGACAACGAGGCGCAGGCGGTTGCGCGCATGATGCGCGTGAGCCCGCAGAAGCTGAACCTCGTCGCCGGGCTGATCCGCGGCAAGAAGGTCTCCGCGGCGCTCGCCGATCTGGAGTTCTCGCGCAAGCGCATCGCCGTCCAGGTCAAGAAGACCTTGGAGAGCGCCATTGCGAATGCGGAGAACAATCACGATCTGGACGTCGACAGCCTGATCGTCGCCGAAGCCCATGTCGGCAAGGCGCTCGTCATGAAGCGGTTCCGGCCGCGGGCGCGCGGCCGGGTCGGCAAGATCATGAAGCCGTTCTCGAACCTCACGGTTGTGGTTCGGGAAGTCGAAGAAACCGCCTGAGGACGAGAGAGATGGGTCAGAAGGTCAATCCGATCGGGCTTCGCCTCGGCATCAACAAGACCTGGGATTCGCGCTGGTTCGCGGATGCCGGCGAGTACGGCAGCCTGCTGCACGAGGACATCCGCATCCGCGAGGCCCTGATGAAGGACCTCAAGCAGGCGGCGGTGTCGAAGATCGTGATCGAGCGCCCGCACAAGAAGTGCCGCGTGACCATCCATTCGGCCCGGCCGGGGATCGTCATCGGCAAGAAGGGCGCCGATATCGAGAAGCTCCGCCGCAAGGTGGCGCGCATGACGAATTCGGAAGTGCACCTCAACATCGTCGAGGTGCGCAAGCCCGAGATCGACGCGAACCTCGTCGCGCAGTCGATCGCGCAGCAGCTCGAGCGCCGCGTGGCGTTCCGGCGGGCGATGAAGCGTGCGGTGCAGTCGGCCATGCGGCTCGGCGCCCAGGGCATCCGGATCAATTGCGGCGGCCGCCTCGGCGGCGCCGAGATCGCCCGGACCGAGTGGTACCGAGAGGGGCGCGTGCCGCTCCACACGCTGCGGGCGGACATCGATTTCGGTACGGCCACGGCGCACACCGCCTACGGCACGATCGGCATCAAGGTGTGGATCTTCAAGGGCGAGATCCTCGAGCACGACCCGATGGCGTCCGAGCGGCGGCAATCGGAGGGCGGCGGCGAGGGTCAGCGCCGGAGCCACGCGGCCTAGGTCGCGGCGAGGATTAAGAGAGAAGAAC
Source organism: Pseudomonadota bacterium (assembly GCA_023417735.1). Lineage (GTDB taxonomy): Bacteria > Pseudomonadota > Alphaproteobacteria > Rhizobiales > Afifellaceae > Propylenella. The sequence goes on from JAEZEK010000283.1 coordinate 4,309, forward strand.
AATGCTGCAACCGAAGCGCACCAAGTTCCGCAAGGCGTTCAAGGGCCGCATCCACGGCACCGCGAAGGGCGGGACGCTGCTCAATTTCGGCTCTTTCGGGCTGAAGGCGCTGGAGCCGGAGCGGGTGACCGCGCGTCAGATCGAAGCCGCCCGCCGCGCCATCACGCGTCACATGAAGCGTGCCGGCCGCGTCTGGATCCGGATCTTCCCGGACGTTCCGGTCTCCGCGAAGCCGACCGAGGTCCGCATGGGCAAGGGCAAGGGCTCGCCGGAATATTGGGCGGCCCGGGTCCATCCCGGACGGATCATGTTCGAGATCGACGGTGTCGGCGAGGACGTGGCACGCGAGGCGCTTCGCCTCGGCGCCGCCAAGCTGCCGATCCGCACCCGCGTCGTGACGCGGATCGCCGAGTAACGGAGCCGATGATGAAGGCCAGCGACATCCGCACGAAGACGGTCGACGAACTCGGCGACGAGCTCGAGCGGCTGAAGAAGGAACAGTTCAACCTCCGGTTCCAGCGGGCGACCGGGCAGTTGGAGAAGACGGCGCGCATCCGCGAGGTCCGTCGCGACATCGCGCGCGTCAAGACGATCGCCGCCGAGAAGCGCGCGTCGGAAGCGAAGGCATAGGAGAGAGCGATGCCGAAGAGATTGCTGCAGGGCATCGTCGTCAGCGACAAGGCCGACCAGACCGTGGTCGTCAAGGTCGAGCGCCGCTTCACGCACCCGCTGCTGAAGAAGACCGTGCGCCGGACCAAGAACTACCATGCGCACGACCCGGAGAACCGTTTCAAGACCGGCGACACGGTGGTGATCCAGGAGAGCCGGCCGATTTCCAAGACCAAGTCCTGGATCGTGGTCGGCAACGAATTCCCGGCCTGACGACCGGAAAGAACAAGAACCGTGGCATACGGCGGGCCTAGGCCCGCACGTGCAAGAGAAGAGGACGTCGCGCCATGATCCAGATGCAGACGAACCTGGACGTCGCTGACAATTCCGGGGCCCGCCGGGTCCAGTGCATCAAGGTGCTCGGCGGTTCCAAGCGGAAGTACGCCCAGGTCGGCGACGTCATCGTCGTCTCGATCAAGGCGGCGATTCCGCGCGGCCGCGTGAAGAAGGGCGACGTGATGACGGCCGTGGTGGTGCGCACCGCGAAGGACATCCGCCGCCAGGACGGCAGCGTGATCCGGTTCGACCGGAACGCCGCGGTCCTGATCGACAACAAGAAGGAGCCGATCGGCACCCGCATCTTCGGACCGGTGCCGCGCGAGCTCCGCGCCAAGAACCACATGAAGATCATTTCGCTGGCGCCGGAGGTGCTGTGATGGCGGCTAAGATCCGCAAGGGCGACCAGGTGGTCGTGCTCACCGGCCGCGACAAGGGGCGCACCGGCGAGGTCATCCAGGTGATGCCCAAGGAGAACCGCGCGCTCGTCCGCGGCGTCAACGTGGTCACGCGCCACCAGCGCCAGTCGGGCGCCCAGGAGGGCGGTCTGATCCGCAAGGAATCACCGATCCACCTGTCGAACATCGCGCTCAAGGACCGGGAGACCGGCAAGTCGACGCGCGTTGGCTTCAAGATTCTGGAAGACGGACGCAAGGTGCGGGTCGCCAAGCGTTCGGGAGAGACGATCGATGGCTGATACGAGCGCGCCGGCGCGGGCGGACGGCCCCCGGCTGAAGAACTTCTACCGCGACGAGGTCGTGCCGAAGCTCATGGAGCAGTTCGGCTACAAGAACCCGATGATGGTTCCGCGGCTGGACAAGATCGTCCTGAACATGGGCGTCGGCGAGGCCGTCGGCGATTCCAAGAAGGTGCAGGCGGCGGCCGAGGACCTCGCCATGATCACCGGGCAGAAGCCGGTGATCACCAAGGCGCGGAAGTCGATCGCCACCTTTAAGCTCCGCGAGGGCATGTCGATCGGCGCGAAGGCGACGCTGCGCAAGGACCGCATGTTCGAGTTCCTGGACCGCCTGGTCACCGTCGCGCTGCCGCGCGTTCGGGACTTCCGCGGCCTGAACCCGAAGAGCTTCGACGGCCGTGGCAACTATGCCATGGGCATCAAGGAGCACATCGTGTTCCCGGAGATCAACTACGACAAGGTTGATCAGATCTGGGGTATGGACGTGATCGTCTGCACGACTGCGCAGACGGACGAGGAGGCACGCGCCCTTCTCAAGGCGATGAACTTCCCGTTCCGGCAGTGAACCGGGCGGATTGAGAGGTCGAGACGATGGCGAAGAAGAGCGCGATCGAGAAGAACAAGCGCCGGGCGCAGATGGCGGACCGGTACCGGGCGAAGCGCGCCCAGCTGAAGGCGATGTCCGCGGACGAGAGCCTGAGCGATCAGGAGCGCTTCACGGCGCGGCTGAAGCTCGCGGAGCTTCCGCGGAACTCGTCGCCGACGCGGGTGCGGAACCGGTGCGAGGTGACGGGCCGTCCGCGCGCCTATTACCGGAAGCTCAGGATGAGCCGTATCGCGCTGCGCGAGCTGGGCGGGGACGGCAAGATCCCCGGCCTCGTGAAGTCGAGCTGGTAGGAGAGCGCGGATGCTCATGAACGATCCCCTCGGGGACATGCTGACCCGGATTCGCAACGCGCAGATGCGCGGCCGCGGGACGGTCACGACGCCGGCCTCCTCGCTTCGGGCCCGTGTGCTCGAGGTGCTGCAGGCGGAAGGCTACATTCGCGGCTATGCCGAGGCGACGACGGACAACGGCAAGGCCGAGTTCCAGATCGAGCTGAAGTACTATGACGGCCAGCCGGTCATCCGCGAGATCCAGAGGGTCTCGAAGCCGGGCCGGCGCGTCTATGCTTCCGTGCGCAACATTCCCCGCGTCTCCGACGGCCTGGGCGTTTCGATCCTGTCCACCCCGAAGGGCGTGATGACGGATCATGAGGCGCGCACGCAGAATGTCGGCGGCGAGGTTCTCTGCCGCGTGTTCTGAACGCGGAAATCGAACAGGTACGAAACAGATGTCTCGAATTGGCAAGAAGCCGGTCGCCGTACCGCAGGGCGTGCAGGCGGATGTCGACGGCCAGACCGTCCGGGCCAAGGGGCCGAAGGGCGAGCTCGTCGTCGTGCTTGCGGATCGCGTCGCGGTGGCGCAGACCGACGAAGGGATCAAGGTCGACCCGCGCGACGATTCGAAGGAGGCCCGCTCGCAGTGGGGGATGTCCCGCACGCTCGTGCAGAACATCGTCACCGGCGTCTCCAGTGGGTTCGAGAAGCGGCTCGAGATCAACGGCGTCGGCTACCGCGCGCAGGTCCAGGGCAAGGCCCTCAATCTGGCGCTCGGCTACAGCCACGACGTGGCCTATCCGATCCCGGAAGGGATCCAGATCCAGTGCCCCAGGCCGACGGAGATCGTCGTCAGCGGGATCGACAAGCAGCAGGTCGGCCAGGTCGCCGCCGAGATCCGCGCCTACCGGCCGCCGGAGCCCTACAAGGGCAAGGGCGTGAAGTACGCGAACGAGTTCATCTTCCGCAAGGAAGGCAAGAAGAAGTAACGGGGTCGCTATGGCTACGAACAAATCCAGCGAGGACCGCCGCAAGGGTCGGGTCCGCAAGGCGATCAAGCGGGCCGCGAACGGCCGGCCGCGGCTCTCCGTCTTCCGCTCCTCCAAGCACATCTACGTGCAGGTGATCGACGACGTGCGCGGCCACACGGTCGCGGCCGCGTCCAGCCTGGAGAAGGCGCTGTCGGAGGAACTCAAGTCCGGCGCGGACAAGGCGGCCGCGACCGCCGTCGGCAAGCTGATCGCGGAGCGCGCGAAGGCGGCGGGCGTCGATCGCGTCGTGTTCGACCGCGGCGCTTACATCTATCACGGGCGCGTCAAGGCGCTGGCCGATGCCGCACGCGAGGGCGGCCTCGAGTTCTGAGCGCGGCTCGCTGACACACGAACGAACGGATTTTATCATGGCGCAACGGGAACGGCAGCACGGGCGCGATCGGCACGGCGAGCGCGAGGAAAGCGAATTCGTCGACAAGCTCGTCCACATCAACCGCGTCGCGAAGGTGGTGAAGGGCGGCCGGCGCTTCGGCTTCGCGGCGCTCGTCGTCGTCGGCGACCAGCGCGGCCGGGTCGGTTTCGGCCACGGCAAGGCGCGCGAGGTGCCGGAGGCGCTCCGCAAGGCCACCGAGGCTGCGAAGCGCGGCCTGATCCGCGTCGCCCTTCGCGAAGGCCGGACGCTCCATCACGACGTCGCCGGCCGGCATGGTGCGGGCAAGGTGATCGTGCGCGCCGCGCCGGCGGGCACGGGCATCATCGCGGGCGGCCCGATGCGCGCCGTCTTCGAGACGCTGGGCATTCAGGACGTGGTGGCGAAGTCGCTCGGCACGTCGAACCCCTACAACATGATCCGGGCCACGTTCGACGCGCTGAAGCGCGAGGACAGCCCGCGCTCGGTCGCCGCACGCCGCGGCCTGAAGGTGTCCAGCCTGCAGGCCCGCCGTCGCGACGCCGACCAGGCGGCCGCCCAGGAGGCCTGAGCATGGCGAGCACCGGAAAGACAATCACGGTCGAGCAGATCGGCAGCCCGATCCGCCGGCCAGTCGTCCAGCGCCAGACGCTGATCGGCCTCGGCCTGAACAAGATGCGCCGCCGTTCGACGCTGAACGACACGCCCGAAGTGCGCGGCATGATCGCGTCCGTCAGCCACCTCGTCCGGATCGTGGACGAGGCCTGACCGGCTCCAACGCCAGGGATTGAACCCGATGAAGTTGAACGAACTCACCGACAACGAAGGCGCGACCAAGACGCGCAAGCGCGTCGGCCGCGGCATCGGCTCCGGCAAGGGCAAGACCGCCGGCCGTGGCGTGAAGGGACAGAAGTCGCGCACCGGCGTCGCCATCAAGGGCTTCGAGGGCGGACAGATGCCGCTCCATCGGCGCCTGCCGAAGCGCGGATTCACCAATGTCTCGGCGCGTGACTATGCGGAGGTGACTCTGGGTCGCCTCCAGACGGCCGTCGATGCCGGCAAGCTCGACGTTGCGGAGACGATCGACGGCGCTGCCCTGAAGCGCGCCGGCGTGATCCGTCGCGAGAAGGACGGCGTGCGCGTGCTCGGCGGCGGCGAGCTCACCGCGAAGCTGAACCTCGACGTCGCCGGCGCCACGCGCTCCGCGATCGAGGCTGTCGAGAAGGCGGGCGGCACGATCAAGGTCGCCCAGAAGGCGGAAGCCGCGGACGCGACCGCGTAGCGGACGCCGATCGGAGTTCACATGGCTTCAGCAGCCGAGCAGCTTGCCGCCAACTTGAATTTCGGCGCCTTCTCGAAGGCGACCGAGCTCAAGAAGCGGATTTGGTTCACCCTGGGCGCGCTGCTCGTTTATCGGCTCGGAACCTACATTCCGCTGCCGGGCATCAACATCGAGGCCCTGCAGCAGGCGTTCCAGCAGCAGTCCCAGGGCATCCTGGGCATGTTCAACATGTTTGCCGGGGGCGCCGTGGAGCGCATGGCGATCTTCGCCCTCGGCATCATGCCCTACATCTCCGCCTCCATCATCGTGCAGCTGATGACCGCGGTCGTCCCGCGCCTGGAGCAGCTGAAGAAGGAAGGGGAGCAGGGCCGCAAGGTCATCAACCAGTATACGCGCTACCTCACCGTTCTGCTCGCGATCGTGCAGTCCTACGGCATCGCCGTGGGCCTGGAGGGCTCGCAGAGCGCGATCGTGGCGGACCCGGGCTGGTTCTTCCGGTTCACGGCGGTCATCACGCTGACCGGCGGCACGATGTTCCTGATGTGGCTCGGCGAGCAGATCACCGCGCGCGGCATCGGCAACGGCATCTCCCTCATCATCTTCGCCGGCATCGTGGCGGGTCTTCCCTCGGCCATCGCCGGGACGCTCGAGCTCGGGCGCCAGGGCGCGGTGTCCACGGTGCTCATCCTCGGCGTGATCGTCCTCGCCGTCGTCGTCATCGGCTTCATCGTCTTCATGGAGCGGGCCCAGCGGCGGCTGCTGATCCAGTACCCGAAGCGCCAGGTCGGGAACCGGATGTTCCAGGGGGATTCGTCCCACCTGCCGCTGAAGCTCAACACGTCGGGGGTCATCCCGCCGATCTTCGCGTCGTCGCTGCTTCTTCTGCCCATCACCATCGCGAATTTTTCCGCGGGGCAGGGGCCGCAATGGCTGACCACCGTCACGGCGCTGCTCGGCCACGGCCAGCCGCTCTACATGGTCTTCTACGGCGGCCTGATCGCGTTCTTCACCTTCTTCTACACGGCCGTGGTGTTCAATCCGAAGGACACGGCCGAGCAGCTGAAGAAGCACGGGGGTTTCATTCCGGGCATCCGGCCCGGACAGCGGACGGCCGAGTACATCGACTACGTGCTGACGCGCATCACGGCGGTCGGAGCGGTCTACCTGGTGATCGTCTGCCTCCTGCCCGAGTTCCTGATCGCGCAGGCCGCGCTGCCCTTCTATTTCGGGGGCACGTCGCTGCTGATCGTGGTGAGCGTGACGATGGACACCGTCTCCCAGGTTCAGGGCCACCTGCTTGCCCATCAGTACGAAGGACTGGTCAAGAAGGCGAAGCTCAGGGGGCGGCGTCGATGAGATTGATCATGCTCGGTCCACCCGGGGCCGGGAAGGGGACGCAGGCGCAGCGGCTCGCCGCTTCGCGCGGGCTGGTTCAGCTCTCGACCGGCGACATGCTGCGGGCGGCGGTCGCCGCCGGCACTCCGACCGGCCGCGAGGCGAAGGCGATCATGGATGCCGGCCGGCTGGTGCCGGACGAGATCGTCGTCGGGATCATCTCCGAGCGGCTGGATCAGCCCGACGTGAGGAACGGCTTCATCCTGGACGGCTTCCCGCGCACGCTGCCGCAGGCGGACGCGCTGGAGGCGCTCCTCGCGGCCAAGCGCGTTCCGCTCGATGCGGTGATCCTTCTCGAGGTGGACGACGACGTCCTCGTGCAGCGCGTCGCCGGCCGCTACACCTGCGCCTCGTGCGGCGAGGGGTATCACGACACGCTGAAGGTGCCGGCGCACGCAGGCGTCTGCGACCGCTGCGGGTGGACCTCGTTCAAGCGGCGGCCCGACGACAATCCGGACACGATGCGCCAGCGGCTGCAGGCGTACTACAAGGAAACGTCGCCACTGATCGGCTACTACTACGCCAAGCGCAAGCTGCGGAGCGTGGACGGCATGGCGGAGATCGACGAGGTGAGCCGCCAGATCGAGGCTGTGGTCGCCGATCTTCCTGAACTCCAGGGCGCGGCGGAATAGGCACGCAAGGCGGTTGACGGGCGGCCGCCGAGACATTAAGTGGCACCAATCCTGAAGAGTATGGGATCGGTGCCGGAAGCCCGAGGGTATCCGGGGCCGGTTCTTTGCGTTTCCGGTCCGAGTCAATTGGCAAGGGCGCTCGACCGGTCGGCGGCGCGGCAGAGGAGCTTCAGACGTGGCACGTATCGCTGGCGTCAATATTCCGACGAACAAGCGCGTCCTGATCGCGCTGCAGTACATTCACGGCATCGGGGCGGCGAAGGCCCGGGAGATCGTCGAGAAGGTGGGGATCCCGGAGGCGCGGCGCGTCAACGAGCTGTCCGACGCCGAGGTGCTGCAGATCCGCGAGACGATCGACCGCGACTACATGGTCGAGGGCGACCTGCGCCGCGACACGGCGATGAACATCAAGCGGCTGATGGATCTCGGATGCTATCGCGGACTGCGCCACCGGCGCGGCCTGCCGGTTCGGGGACAGCGGACGCACACCAATGCGCGCACCCGCAAGGGTCCGGCCAAGCCGATCGCCGGCAAGAAGAAGTAAGACGCGAGCTGGGATCCAGAACCGATGGCGAAAGACACCACCCGCGTCAAAAGGCGCGAACGCAAGAACATCACGTCGGGCATCGCCCATGTGAGTTCGACCTTCAACAACACCATGATCACGATCACCGACGTGCAGGGCAACACGATTGCCTGGTCGTCGGCCGGCGCCATGGGGTTCAAGGGCTCGCGCAAGTCGACTCCTTACGCCGCCCAGATGGCGGCCGAGACGGCTGCGCGCAAGGCGCAGGACCACGGCATGCGCACCCTCGAGGTCGAGGTGTCCGGGCCCGGCTCCGGCCGCGAATCGGCGCTGCGCGCGCTGCAGGCCGCAGGGTTCACGATCACCACGATCCGTGACGTCACTCCCATCCCGCACAATGGCTGCCGGCCGCCCAAGCGGCGCCGCGTCTGAGCGGGACTTCCCGTAGGCCGCCGCTGGCGGCCTCGCTTTTCGAGAGGTAGACCTCGTGATCCAGAAGAACTGGCAGGATCTCATCAAACCGGAAAAGCTCGAGGTGAAGCACGGTTCCGATCGTCGCCGCATCGCGACCGTCGTTGCCGAGCCGCTCGAGCGCGGCTTCGGCCTGACGCTCGGCAACGCGCTGCGCCGCGTGCTGCTGTCGTCGCTGCAGGGCGCGGCCGTGACCAGCGTGCAGATCGACGGCGTCCTGCACGAATTTTCCTCGATCGCCGGCGTGCGTGAGGACGTGACCGACATCGTCCTCAACATCAAGGAGATCGCGATCCGCATGCAGGGCGAGGGCCCGAAGCGGATGACGCTCCGCAAGCAGGGACCCGGTCCGGTGACCGCCGGCGACATCAACACGGTCGGCGACGTCGAGATCCTCAATCCCGAGCTCGTGCTCTGCACGCTCGACGAGGGCGCGGACATCCGCATGGAGCTCACGGTCGACACCGGCAAGGGCTACGTGGCCGCGGACCGGAACCGGCCCGAGGACGCGCCGATCGGGCTGATCCCGGTGGACAGCCTCTATTCGCCAGTGAAGAAGGTCTCCTACCGGGTCGAGAACACGCGCGAAGGCCAGGTTCTCGACTACGACAAGCTGACGCTGAGCCTCGAGACCGACGGCTCCGTGAAGCCGGAGGACGCGATCGCCTATGCGGCGCGCATCCTGCAGGACCAGCTGTCGATCTTCGTCTCGTTCGAGGAGCCGAAGAAGGAAACCGTCGAGGAGGCCACGCCGGAGCTCGCGTTCAACCCGGCGCTCCTCAAGAAGGTCGACGAGCTGGAGCTCTCCGTGCGCTCGGCCAACTGCCTGAAGAACGACAACATCGTCTATATCGGCGACCTCATCCAGAAGACCGAGGCGGAGATGCTCCGGACCCCGAACTTCGGCCGGAAGTCGCTGAACGAGATCAAGGAAGTGCTCGCCTCCATGGGCCTGCACCTCGGCATGGAAGTGCCGAACTGGCCGCCCGAGAACATCGACGAGCTGGCCAAGCGCTTCGAGGACCAGTACTGAGACTTCGCCCACGGCGTGAGCCGCCGGCAGAACAAGGAGAAGGGCCATGCGCCACGGCAAATCCGGCCGCAAGCTGAACCGTACCTCTAGCCATCGCCAGGCGATGTTCGCCAACATGGCGGCCTCGCTGATCCAGCACGAGCAGATCGTGACGACGCTGCCGAAGGCGAAGGAACTGCGGCCGATCGTCGAGAAGCTCATCACGCTCGCCAAGCGCGGCGACCTCCACGCCCGGCGCGTGGCGGCTTCCCGGCTGCGCGACGAGGAGATGGTCAAGAAGCTCTTCGAGACGCTCGGGCCGCGCTACGCGGAGCGGAACGGCGGCTACACGCGGGTGCTGAAGGCCGGCTTCCGCTACGGCGACAACGCGCCCGTCGGCGTCATCGAGTTCGTCGATCGCGACGAATCGGCGAGGGGCGCCGGCGACCGTGCCCGCGTCGAGGCCGAGGAGCAGGCAGAGGAAGCGGCTGCCTGAGCCGCCTTCCCAAGCAATGAGCGAGAATCGAAGGGGCCTCAGCGGGTCCCTTTTTCTTTCGTCCGCCTAATGGCGGAGCGCCGCGAGATTGGGCCCGGGCTTGCAGAAGACCTTCGGGTAGCTGCCGTCGCTCACCAGGTGCGAGCTCGCGGCGAAGCGCAGCCCGTCCGAGAGGCATCCGCTCTGGGAGCGGGCCTGCTCGGGGACGGCGATCCAGTGTACGGCGGTCGGCCTGCCGCATTCCACCGCCGGGACGGAAGTCAGGCAGATGGCAATCCAAACGGTGTAAAGCATGATGGCTCCTGATCGTGCAGAGCCTCACCGTCGGCGTTTCCTGCCTTTCATCATGCAACCGCCGTGCCACGGGCGCCGGCGCTCCGGCGAGCGGGTCGTCCTCAGCTGCCGCCGCCTTTCGAGATGGAATCGAGACCGGCCTGATAGATGCCTTCGATGACGCCTCTCGCGTCCGCCTCGGACGCGTCGTGCGCCACGAACGAGCCCTTCCAGTCGATCCGCGTTCCGTCGCCCTCATCGCTGACCGAGAGGGTCGAGCGATAATTGCGCACGGGGAGAGGGGATTCGAGGATCTCGTACGTGTAGCCGAAGTCCGTGGTTTCTATGAGGCGCTCGCGGATGGTGCCGCCGCCTTCCAGGGTCAGTGTTCGCACCGTGCTCCCGCTCTCGTCGGTCTCCTCGCATGCGGCGACAGCGGGGTGCCATTCGGCGATTGCGCAGAAGTCCCCGATCCTTGCCCACAGATCGGCCGGTTTGGCCGCCACAGTCGCGGACTTCGACACCTCCAGCGCGAGAGCAGGTGTGGTAAGCAGCACCGGCAGGACGACAGCCGCCAGCAACGAGCCGATTCGCATGTTCGATGCCTCCCTCTTGAGAGCAGCCTCCTTGGAACGTTCCTCCACGCTGAGGCGGCATGATGGTACCGTCGCCTGCCCGGGCGCTGCCACACCTTTGTCGGGCGGTCGGAGGCAGGGACGATCGGAATGACGACGATGCTGCGCTTGATCGGGACCGCCTGTGCACTCGTCCTTGCGTGCGCGGCACCGGGCCATGCGGACACGAAGGTTCCCGCCACGCGTCAGGCGATCGAGCTCTCCTTCTCGCCGATCGTGAAGCAGGCCGCGCCGGCGGTCGTGAACGTCTATGCGACCGAGCGGGTGCGCGTGCGCTCTCCCTTCGAAGGCGATCCGTTCTTCGAGCGCTTCTTCGGCTTGTCCGATCCGTTCGGACGTCCGCGCGAACGGCCCCGGCAATCGCTCGGGTCGGGCGTGGTGGTCGGCGCGGGCGGCGTGATCGTCACCAATCATCACGTGATCGCCAACGCCACCGAGGTGAAGATCTCGTCGGCGGACGGGCGCGAGTTTCCGGCGGAGATCCTCCTGAGCGACGAGCGCACGGATCTGGCGGTGCTGCGCGCGAGCGAGGCGGGCGACGCCTTCCCCGTCCTCTCGTTCGCCGATTCGGACGAGCTGGAGGTGGGCGACCTGGTGCTGGCCATCGGCAACCCGTTCGGTGTGGGGCAGACGGTGACGAGCGGGATCGTCTCCGCCGTCGCCCGCACGGAGATCGGCATCACCGACATGGCGTTCTTCATCCAGACCGACGCGGCCATCAACCCCGGCAATTCCGGCGGCGCGCTGGTCGACATGAAGGGCAGGGTGGTCGGCATCAACACGGCGATCTTCTCGCGCAGCGGCGGCTCGCTCGGTATCGGCTTCGCGATTCCCTCGAACATGGTGAGGACCGTCGTCGCGCAGGCCGTGAGCGGCGGCACGGAGGTGGTCCGGCCTTGGATCGGCGCCGCCTACCAGACGGTCACGCAGGACATCGCCCGTTCGCTCGACCTCGACCGGCCGCGCGGTGCGCTCGTCACGCGCGTTGATCGCCAGTCGCCGGCGCAGGCTGCGGGGCTGCGGGTCGGCGATCTCATCACTGCGGTGGACGGTCGCGAGATCGCGAACACGGGGGAACTGGAGTACCGCCTCGCGCTGGCCCCTCTCGACAGCACGGTCGCGTTCGAGGTGCTCCGGAACGGCAGTCAGCGCACGCTCACCGTTCGCGTCGGCCGCCCGCCCGAGAGCGGCCCGCCGGTCACGATCGGCGGCCGTGGTCCGCTCGCCGGCGCAACCGTCGCGGATCTCTCCCCCGCGCTCGCGGAGCGCCTTCGGATCCGGCCGGAGGGCGACGGCGTGGCCGTGGTCACGGTCGATCCCCGTTCGCCCGCGGCCCGGCTCGGGCTCCAGCCCGGCGACGTCATCCTGCAGGCCCAGGGGGAGAAAATCGCGGCGGCGGCGCAGCTGAAGGCGATCGGCGAGACGCCCAACCGGGTGTGGCGGCTCAGCGTCGACCGCCAGGGCAAGGTTTCCAACATCGTGATCGGCGGATGAGCCCGACAGACCTGTTCCAGGCGGCCGGGCTGTCGCATACCGCTCCGCAGCCGCTCGCGGACCGGCTCCGCCCGCGGAAGCTCGCCGACGTGGTCGGCCAGGAGCATCTCGTCGGGCCGGACGGGACGCTCACCCGCATGCTGCGCTCGGGGCGGGTCGGATCGCTGGTCTTCTGGGGACCGCCGGGGACCGGCAAGACGACGGTCGCGCGTCTCCTCGCCGACGAGACGGATCTCCAGTTCCAGCAGATTTCCGCGATCTTCTCCGGGGTCGCCGACCTCAAGAAGGTGTTTAAGCAGGCGCGCGGCAGGCGGCAGGTGGGGCAGGGGACGCTTCTCTTCGTCGACGAGATCCACCGCTTCAACAAGGCCCAGCAGGACGCCTTCCTTCCCGTCATGGAGGACGGGACGATCACGCTTGTCGGAGCGACGACCGAGAACCCGTCCTTCGAGCTCAACGCGGCGCTGCTGTCGCGGGCGAGCGTGCTCGTCTTCAAGCCGCTCGCGCCGGATGCATTGGATCTCCTCCTGCACAGGGCAGAGCGCGAGGAGGGGCGGCAGCTTCCGGTCGATGCCGGCGCCCGAGCCGCGCTCGTCCGCATGGCGGACGGCGACGGGCGCGCCGCCATCTCGCTCGCCGAGGAGGTGTGGCGGGCGGCGGCGCCGGGCGAGACCTTCGACGCGGAACGCCTGACCGCCGTGCTCCAGCGGCGCGCTCCGATCTACGACAAGGCCGCGGACGGGCACTACAACCTCATCTCGGCGCTGCACAAGGCCGTGCGGGGATCCGACCCGCAGGCCGCCCTCTACTACCTCTGCCGGATGATCGATGCCGGCGAGGACCCGATGTATCTCGCCCGGCGGCTGATCCGGATGGCGGTCGAGGACATCGGCCTTGCCGATCCCCAGGCCCTCGTCGTCTGCAATTCGGCGCGGGACGCGTACCACATGCTCGGCTCGCCGGAAGGGGAACTGGCGCTCGCCAATGCCTGCCTCTATCTCGCCACGGCGCCGAAATCGAATGCCGCCTACGTCGCCTACAAGGCGGCGATGCGGACGGCGAAGGAGGCGGGCTCGCTGCCCCCGCCGAAGCACATCCTCAACGCGCCGACCAGGCTCATGAAGGACGAGGGCTACGGCGCCGGATACGAGTACGATCACGACGCGCCGGGCGCCTTCTCCGGCCAGGACTACTTCCCCTCGGAATTGCCGCGGCAGGAGTTCTACCGCCCCACCGAGCGCGGCTTCGAGAAGGAGCTCGCGGCCCGGATTTCACGCTGGAATCGTTTACGTTCCGAGCGTAGCTGACAGGACGCCGCTGCTCCTCTATTGACGACGTGGCCTTCGCCCACGAGCGGCGAAGCCTTTCCAGAAGAATCCGCATGCATCCTCCACCACCACCGATGGTAGCGGAAACGGCCGAACCGCCCGGCCTCGTCCACCTGTTCTTCTCCTTCTTCTGGGTCTCGCTGATAGGCTTCGGCGGCGTGCTGCCCTGGGCCCGGCGCATGCTCGTCGAGCAGAAGCGGTGGCTGACTTCCGACCAGTTCAACGAGGACCTTGCGCTTGCGCAGTTCCTGCCCGGCCCCAACATCCTGAACCTGACGATCGTGGTCGGCCAGCGGTTCCGGGGAGCCGCCGGAACGCTTGCGGCGACGTTCGGGCTCATGACGTCGCCGGTCCTGGTCGCGCTCGGGCTGGCGCTCCTGTACGGGCGCTACGGCCAGCTGGAGGAGGTCCACCAGGTCATGCGCGGCGTCGCCGCGGCGGCTGCCGGCCTGATTCTGGCGACCGCCGCTAAGATGGCTGTCCCGATCATCAGGGCCGACGAGCGGGTCCAGATCGCCTTCGCCACCATCACCTTCGTCGGCGTCGCGGTGCTGGGCTTCTCCCTGCCGGCGGTGCTCTTCTCCGTCGCTCCGTTCAGCATCGCCGTCGCGCTGTGGAGGATGCGGTGAGTCGCGAGGACGGCGAGCTCTGGCTGCTCGCGACCACGTTCGCATCGCTCTCGCTGCTGGCGGTCGGGGGCGTGAACGCGCTCGTGCCGGAGATCCACCGGCTATCCGTCGACGTCTACGGATGGATGTCGTCGGCGCGGTTCACGGACCTCTTCGCGATCGCTCAGGCGGCGCCCGGCCCGAACATGATGCTCGTGACGCTCATCGGCTGGCACGTTGCGGGGCTGCCGGGTGCGCTCCTCGCGACCGCCTGCATGACGATGCCGACTTCCATCGCCACCTTCTTCGTGGCCAAGACCTGGGAGCGTTTCCGGCAGGCCCGCTGGCGCATCGCCGCACAGGCCGGGCTGGTCCCCGTTGCGATCGGCCTCTTCTCGGCAAGTTCGTACGTGCTTGCGCGCCACGCCGACGATTCGCTGATGGCCGCCGTCCTGACCCTCGGCACTGCGGGCTTCGTCTACTTCACCAAGGTTCATCCGCTCCTTCTGCTCGGGGTCGCCGGGCTCGCAGGCTACCTCGGACTCGTCTGAACGGCCGCGCCGCGCGGGATGAGCGAGAGATGCTTGTCCAGGTCCCATCCGGTCGCTAGGGGTGGCGCATGCTTCACGTCCTAATCGTCGGCTGCGGAGGCGCCCTGGGGGCGGCATCGCGCCATCTCGTCAACATTGCGGCCCTCAGGGCGTTCGGGAGCGGGTTCCCCTACGGGACGCTGACCGTGAACGTGGTCGGCGGGGTTCTCATGGGCGTGCTCGGCGGGTTCACCACCTTCTCGGCGTTTTCGCTCGACGCGATCCTGCTGTGGGAGCGCGGCGCGATCGCCGCCGCAGCCCTTTATGTCGGGGCCTCCGTCCTCCTGTCGATCGCCGCGCTCGCCCTCGGGCTCGGCATCGTTCGCGCTCTGACCTGAGCCGCAATGGCCGAGGTCCAGACACGCACGGTCGATCGCGACGAAGCGGGCATGCGGGTAGACCGCTGGTTCAAGACGCATTTTCCAGGACTGGGGTTCGGGCATCTACAGAAGCTGCTGCGCTCTGGCCAGATCCGCGTCGACGGCGGCCGCGTCCAGGCGTCCAGCCGTCTCGCCGCCGGGCAGCAGGTCCGGATTCCGCCGCTGCAGGCCGGCGACGCGGTGAAGTCCCGTCC
>JAEZEK010000380.1 GCA_023417735.1 Pseudomonadota bacterium
ACGCACCACGGCGCGCGCGCCGTGATCCTTCTCCAGCCCCTCGCGGCCGTAGAAGCGTTCGTTCCACTCGTCCGATTCGGCGGTCCGGATCTTCCGCCAGAGCGCCACCGTCTCCGGGCGCGACACGCGCTCGGGCGCGTAGCTCGCCTCGTGGTGCCAGGCGCCGTCCTCGAGCGCGACCGCGAACATGAACATGGCGCTGTGGTCGAGCGTCTCGCGGCTTGCGTGCGGGTCCATCTTCTCCGGATCGTTCGCGCCCGTGCCCATCACGAGATGCGTGAACTTCTTGGTGTGGAGCACGATCTCCTCGACCGCGCCGGGGTCGGGCAGGAGGGGCCGCATCTTCAGCGCGAGGTCGATGATGGCCTGGCCGTGATAGCCGGCCGAGTGCTCCTTCGTGAACGTCTCCAGGATGCCCCGCTTCGGCTCGCCCGTCTCCGGCAGCGGCACGCCGTAGACGGCGTCGTCGCCCTTCAGCATCGCCGCGATCAGCCCGTAATCGCCCTCGTAGATCGGCGACGGGCTGGTTTCGCCGCGCATCGCCCGGTCGACGGCTTCGATCGCGACCCTGCCGACATGGCCCGGCGCATGCGCCTTCCAGCTCGAGATCTCGCCCTTACGCGACTGCCGCGGCGCATAGGAGAGATGGGCGGCGAGCTGGATCGCCTGGTATGCGGCCTCCGTCTCCAGCCGCAGCATGGCGGAGAGCCCCGCCGCCACGGCGGGGCCGAGATGGCCGACATGGTCGATCTTCTCGAGGCTGAGATTGATGCCCTTGGCGAGGTCGATCTGCACCTCGTAGGCGGTGACGATGCCCTTCAGGAGGTCCTCGCCGCCGAGCCGGCAATGCTGCGCGACCGCCAGCAGCGGCGGGATGGTGTCGCCCGGGTGCCCCGATTCCTGCGCGAAGAAGCTGTCGTGGAAATCGAGCTCCCGGACCGCAGCGCCGTTCGCCCAGGCCGCCCAGGACGCCTCGAACCGCTGCTCCGGCGGAACGCCGAAGACCGTCGCGCCGGCCGGATCGGGAAAGGCGAGCGCCTGCGCACGCGCCGCCACCACCGGTGCCCGGTTGATCGCCGCGATCGCGACGCCGGCATTGTCGATGACGCGGTCGATGGCGACCGTCACCGCGCGCGCGTCGAGCGGCGCGCCATCGGTGGCGATCTGCGCCAGCCGCCACGCGAGCTCACGCTCCCGCGGGATGCGCTGGCCCGGCCGGATCACGCGGACCTCGTGCTCGATCATGCCTGTGATTCCTTGGGCGCACGCGCCAGCCGCGCGCTCCGCCAGCCGCGGAGCGCCGATCCGACGATGAACACCAGGGCGAGGCCGAGCAGGAGCGCGCTGACCGGATCGCGCAGGAAGACCCAGTGGTCGCCGTTCACGATGACGAGCGCGCGCCGGTAGTTCGCCTCGATCATGTAGCCGAGCACGAGCCCCAGCACGAGCGGCAGGAACGGGAAGCCGAACCAGCGCATCAGGTAGCCGAGCACGCCGGCGGCGAGCACCACGCCGAGGTCGAACAGGCTGTGGTCGATCGTGTAGATGCCGGAGAAGACGAGCGCGTAGATCGCCGCGAGGAGGTACGGCTTCGGCCGGTTCACCAGCCAGATCACCGGCGTCATGATGAGGATGCCGATCAGCAGCTGCGCGACGTTCGCCACGAGTAGCCCGCCGAACAGGCCGTAGACCACGTCAGGGCTCTTGGCGAGGAGGAGCGGCCCCGGCTCCATCCCGTGGATCATCAGCGCCCCGAGCAGGATCGCCGTCGAGTTCGAGCCCGGGATGCCGAAGGCGAGCGTCGGCACGAGCGCGGTCCCGGCGACCACGTTGTTTGCCGCCTCCGGCGCCGCGATCCCCTCCGGCGAGCCCTTGCCGAACTCCTCCGGATGCTTCGACCAGCGCCGAGCCTCGTTGTACGACATGAACGAGGCGATCGTGCCGCCGGCGCCCGGCATCACGCCTTCGAAGGTGCCGATGCCGACGCCGATCCCGAGCGCTCCCTTGATCCGCTTCAGCATCGCCCAGTTCGGCAGCTTTATGTGCGTGTCGCGCGCCTGCGTCTTCTCCCATTCCGGCAGCCCGGCCTGCGTGAAGAGCTCCGTCATGGCGAACACGCCGACCATCACGAGGATGAACTCGATGCCGCCGAGGAGCTCCGGCCTGCCGAAGGTGAAGCGGTTCACGCCCGAGAGCGGGTCGGTGCCGACGGTCGCGATCATCAGCCCGGCCACGCCCGCCATCAGCCCCTTCACGACAGAGCCGGAGGACAGCGACGCGATCACGCTGATGCCGAGGATGCCGAGAGCGAAATAGGCCGCCGGCGTGAAGAGGAGCGCCACGCGCGCGAGCGGCCCCGTCAGCACGATGAGGAGGAGGAGCCCTGCCAATCCGCCGATCACGCCGGACATGAGCGACAGGCCGAGCGCCTCCCCGCCCCGGCCCTGTCGGTGCATGGCGTAGCCGTCGAGGACGGTGGCGGCGGCCGAATTGGTGCCGGGCGTGCGGATGAGGATGGCCGGGATCGAGCCGCCGTATTCCGCGCCGACATAGGTCGCCCCGAGCAGCACGACGGCGGTGATCGGGTCCATGCCGTAGGTGAACGGAAGGAGCAGCGCCATCGCGATCGAGGGCGAGATCCCCGGCAGCGCGCCGCCGAGCATGCCCCAGGCCACGCCGGCGAAGGCGGCGGGGATCGCTGGCGTCCCGGTCAGCGCCGCCCAGGCGTGCTCCAGCCCGTTC
>JAEZEK010000436.1 GCA_023417735.1 Pseudomonadota bacterium
GCCGTAAGGCACCGGCGCCTGCCCGCCGAGGCGATCCGCGATCGCCAGAACGGCGCAGGCGAGGTCGTCCGCCGAAGTCGGGCAGCCCCGCTGGTCGGCGACCACGGAGAGCTCGCTGCGCGTGGCGCCGAGCCGCAGCATCGTCTTTATGAAATTGGTGCCGAACGGGCTGTAGACCCAGCTCGTCCGCAGGATCACGTGTTCCGCCAGAACGTCGCGGACGGCGGCTTCGCCCGCGGCCTTCGACGCTCCGTAGACGCCCAGCGGCCGGATCGGGTCGCCCTCCAGGTAAGGCCCGCTCTTCGAACCGTCGAACACGTAGTCCGTGGAGATGTGGATGAGCGGAATGCCGGCGGCGGCGCAGAGGCGTGCGAGCGCGGCGGGTCCGTCGCGGTTGACCGTGTATGCCGCATCGGGCTCGCTCTCGGCGCGGTCGACCGCGGTGTAGGCGCCGGCGTTCACGACCACGTCCGGCGCCTCGTCGTGAAACGTCGCCGCACTCGCGTCCGCGGACGACAGGTCGAAGCCGTCCTCCCGGCCGCGGCAGACGACCTGCCATCTGTCCGGCGCCTTCGCCCGGGCGAGGCACCTGGCGAGCTGGCCGGAACGGCCCGCGACGAGCAGCTTCCGCGGCGCGTCGTACCGGTCGGCCATCAGGAGGCGCGCTTCGTCTGCACGAGCCCGAGACGCTCGCCGGCATAGACGCCGCTCCGCAGCGGCCGCCACCAGGCCTCGTTCTCGAGATACCAGGTCACCGTCCTTGCGAGCCCGGTATCGAACGTCTCCGAAGCGCGCCAGCCGAGCTCCGCCTCCAGCTTCGCGGCGTCGATGGCGTAGCGCTGGTCGTGCCCCGGCCGGTCTGCGACGAAGGTGATGAGATCCCGGCGCGAGCCACCGTTCGGCGTCAGATCGTCGAGGCAATCGCAGATCGCCTCCACGACCTGCAGGTTGGTCCGCTCGTTGCGGCCGCCGACATTGTACTTCTCGCCGAGCCGACCCTCGGTCAGGATCGTGAAGAGCGCGCGGGCATGGTCCTCGACGTAGAGCCAGTCCCGGACGTTGTCGCCACGACCGTAGACCGGCAGCGGCTTGCCCTCCAGTGCATTCAGGATGACGAGGGGGATCAGCTTCTCGGGAAAGTGGTAGGGGCCGTAATTGTTCGAGCAGTTGGAGATCACGACCGGCAGACCGTAGGTGTGGTGCCAGGCATTGGCGAGGTGATCCGACGCCGCCTTGCTCGCCGAGTAGGGCGAGTTCGGGCTGTATGGCGTCGTCTCGCAGAAGAGACCCTCGGGGCCGAGGCTGCCGTACACCTCGTCGGTGGAGACGTGCAGGAAGCGGAAGGCGTCCCGCTTCGCGCCGGCGAGCGCGTCGTAATAGCGCCGCGCCGCCTCCAGCAGCGTATAGGTGCCCACGATGTTGCTCTGGATGAACTCCGCCGCGCCGGTGATCGAGCGATCGACGTGCGATTCCGCGGCGAGATGCATGATCGCGTCCGGCCGCGTCTCCGCAAGGACCGCATCGAGGCCAGGGCCGTCGCAGATGTCGAGCCGCACGAACTGGTAGCGCGGGTCATCGGCGATCGGTTCGAGCGAGGCGAGGTTCGCCGCATAGGTCAGCTTGTCGACATTGACGACGGAGACGCCGAGCGTGCCGACAAGGTAACGGCACACCGCCGAGCCTATGAAGCCCGCGCCGCCGGTCACCAACACCTTCATGCAAATACCTCCAGAGGTCCGCAGCCCGTCATCCGGAATAGACGAAATCGAGGTCGAGTGCGTGAAGGGCCGGCAGCTTCCTGTCCTTCTCCGACAGGATGACCTCGTCCTCCCCCACCCCCCAGTCGATGCCGAGCTGGGCATCGTTCCACCGGACGCCCTTGTCGTGCTCGGGCGAGTAGACTTCCGTGACCTTGTAGATGACTTCGGTGTCCGGCTCGATGGTCACGAAGCCGTGGGCGAAGCCGACGGGCACGAGGATCTGGTTCCACAATTCGGCGCTGATGACGGCGGAGACGTGCTGTCCGAACGTCGGCGATCCGTGGCGGATGTCCACCGCCACATCGAGGATGGCGCCCCGGACCACGCGGACGAGCTTCGCCTGCGCGAAGGGCGGGCTCTGGAAGTGCAGGCCGCGCAACGTTCCCCTCGTGCGGGACAGCGAATGATTGTCCTGGACGAAATCCAGGTCGAGCCCGGCGGCGCGCATGGCACGCTGGCTCCAGGTCTCCGAGAAGAACCCCCGGTCATCCCCGAACCGCGCTGGCCGGATCAGCTTCACGTCGGGAAGAATTCCGATCGGGCTTACGTCGAGCATGGATGACCCGGAAATGTCGCGCCCACTCGATAGTCGTCGCGCGTTCCCTGCGTCAAGCCCGAGCGGCAGCGGCCTGCAGGGACAGCCGGCGCCGTCGGTCCGCCGTTCGGAGACGACGCGGGCAGCGGAACACGACCCGAGCCCCGCTCATCCTCGACCCTCTTTCGGCCTGCGCGCCGTTCCGATAGGTTCCCGGCCCGGGCAGGGCCGCGTGAAGCATTACCAGACGATCATCCAGGTCATCGGAGCGCTGCTCGCCGTCCTCGGGGCGACGATGCTCCTGCCCGCGCTCGTCGACTTCCAGGACGCCAACCCCGAATGGCGCGTCTTCGCCCTCTCCGCGGCGGTGACCGCGGGCACGGGCCTCCTGCTCTTCCTCAGCACGCGGACGGTGGAGCGCTCGACGCTGCGCCTGAAGCAGGCGTTCCTGCTGACCGCGGCGGTCTGGACCGTGATCCCGGCCTTCGGAGCGATCCCCTTCCTAGGGCTCGGGATCGGCTATGCCGACGCCTTCTTCGAATCGGCCTCGGGCTTCACCACGACGGGGTCGACGGTGATCTCCGGGCTCGACGCGCTGCCGCGCGGCATCCTGATCTGGCGCGCGGCGCTGCAGTGGATCGGCGGGATCGGCATCATCGTGCTCGCGATGATCATCCTGCCCTTCCTCGGCGTCGGCGGCATGCAGCTCTTCCGCGCCGAGAGCTCGGATCGCTCGGAGAAGGTGCTCGCGCGCTCGTCCGACCTCGTCGCCTGGATCGCTTTCATCTATTGCGGCCTGACGCTTCTCTGCACGCTCGCCTATGCCGCGGCCGGGATGACCTTCTTCGACGCGCTCGCCCACGCCATGACCACGCTGTCGACCGGCGGCTATTCCACGCACGACGCCTCGTTCGGGTACTTCCAGATCCCGACGCTCGAATGGATCGCCGTCTTCTTCATGATCTGCGGCGGTCTCCCGATCGTCGTCTTCATCGCCGCCGCGCGCGGCGAGGTGCGGCGCTTCGTGAGCGAGCCGCAAGTCCTGTGGTTCCTGGCCTTTCTGGGGATCACGTCCTTCGTCGCGGCCATCTGGCTGTCGCTCGCGCGCGGGATCGCCTTCACGGAGGCGTTCCGCGAGGTGGCGTTCAACATCGTCTCGGTCGTGACGACGACCGGGTATGCGACGGTCGACTACACGCTTTGGGGACCGCTCGCAGTCAGCTTCTTCTTCGTCCTGACCTTCGTCGGCGGCTGCACCGGATCGACCTCCGGGGGCATCAAGATCTACCGCTTCATCATCCTGTTCCAGGTCATCAAGCGCCAGTTCCGGACGCTCGCCAATCCGTCCCGCATGGAGACGCTGAAATATGCCGGCACCCGCATCCCCGACGATGTGCCGCCCTCGGTGCTCGCATTCCTGACCCTCTACATCGCATCGACGGCGGTCGTGACGCTCATCCTCGCCGCCCTCGGCCTCGATTTCGTCACAGCCGTTTCCTCCGCGGCAACCGCGATCTCCAACGTCGGCCCCGGCCTCGGTGACATCGTCGGCCCGGCGGGGAATTTCTCGACGCTGCCCGACACGGCCAAGATCGTCCTGGGGATCGCCATGATCCTCGGCCGCCTCGAGCTCTTCACGGTCCTCGTCCTGCTCGATCCGGAGTTCTGGCGCTGGTGAGCGGCCGCCGGCCGGTCGACGGCCGGCCGAGGCGGCGGTGGCTCGGCCCTGTCCGGTGCGACGCCCTGCGGAATCCGTCAACACATCGCCCGCCGCGCAGGCACTTGCGGGCCAGGCGCCGAGCTCGAGCTGGTCATGTACCGTCAGGTCACGCATGCCCCGCGGAACCGATGGGCGCCGGCTCGCAGCGCATTCGAAACCGCGGCGCGCAGGTGCCGTCGCATGTGTGGGATTGGACTGGTAGCGGAGGAGGGACTCGAACCCCCGACACGCGGATTATGATTCCGCGTCAAGTCATTGAATGAGCTCGGTAATTTTGCCAACCGTGTATCATCCCACGCTAAGGGATTCAGACACTTACGAGAGATTTCCCAACCGGAATAGCCGCCTCACCCATTCTGGAGGTTCGCAAGAATCGAGCTGAACATGCTTGTCCCGCCCCCTCGGC